>NZ_DASWXE010000103.1:0-6268 GCF_036405635.1 Gemmatimonas sp.
TTCTCGAAGTGCAGCGACGTGGTGCTCGACGCGCGGATGCCCAGCTTGTCCTCCTTCTTGCCCACCGTGAAGCCGGCGTCGCCGCGCTCCACGATGAAGGCCGTGATGCCCTTGTAGCCAGCTTCCGGCTTGGTGTTGGCGAACACCACGAACACATCCGCTTCGCCGCCGTTCGTGATCCAGGCCTTCGAGCCGTTCAGCGTCCAGCCGCCCTCGGCGCGATCCGCACGCGTGGCCAGGCCGAACGCATCGGAACCCGACCCGGGCTCGGACAGCGCGTAGGCGCCGATGGTGTTGCCCGTCATGCGCGGCAGGATGCGCGCGCGCTGTTCGGCGTTGCCGTACCGGTTGAGCGGGTAGTTCACGAGCGTGTTCTGCACGTCCACCTGGATGGCGGCCGAGGCGTCCACCTTGCTCAGCTCTTCCACGGCCAGCGTGACCATCATGAGCGAGCCGCCGGCGCCGCCCACGTCTTCCGGGAGCTCGATGCCCATCAGGCCGAGCTCGAAGAACTTGGCCGTCAGCGCCGGGTCGACTTTGCCCGCTTCTTCCATCGCGTGCACGCGGGGGCGCACTTCGGATTCGGCGAGTTCCGCCACCGCGGTACGGAAGAGCTCCTCTTCTTCGGACAGGAGCGTGAGGGGCGGACGGGAGAGGTCGGTCTGGGTCATCGACGGTCCAACTGGGGGTGAATGAAGGGAACGGTGGGATTTACCCAAGGGCACCGGGAATGAAAAGCGCGCGCCTGGGCCTTTGTGGCAGGGGCGAATCTGGAAAGGCCGAGTCCGGCACGCGGGTTGCCCCCTCTCTTGCACAGCAGAGACGGCACTTCTTCCCGCGAACTCCTCGATGCAGATCCCAAGTCACTATACGACAACAGCTTACAAAACTCCTGGTGCTTCGTTCCGGCGCTGGGGTTCGTTTGCGGTTGTGGCGTGCATGATCGGGGTGTTGCAGGGGTGCCGCAGCGGAGACGTGTTGGCTCCGAATTCTTCAGTGGATCAGAGCGCGCTTGTTGGCGTGCGGACCACGTCGGCACCCCGCGTCAGCCGGCTCACACCGGATACGCTGGTGGTCGGGACAACGATGACGGTGGAGGGGGAGCAGTTTCCCTCCGATCTGGTCTCGGTTCGCGTTCGCATCGCCGGAACGACGTTGGAAGTCCGAGCGATCTCTTCGAACCGGATGGAGGTGCAGCTGCCGGCCGTGCTGCCGCCCTGTGGGCCGGTTCGTCGGGAGACGGTGATCATCGAGATGCAGGGCCTCACGTCCACCCACGAAGTGGTTCTGCGTCGGGCAGCACGAATGACCGTCGATCCAGCCGATTCCTCGCGCCTGGTTGCCGCGGAGGCGGCGCGTTGTCTCGAGCTGCCGGCGATGGACGGCGGTGCAGGGCGCTATGAGGTGGCGGTGCTGAATACCGGCACGACGTTGGGGGAGTCGGCGACGTTCTCGCTGCGTGGGCAGGGCATGGGCGGGCTCGCCGGCGTGGCCAGCATGGACGCCGCGCCGTCTGCGGCCCGTTTCGTGTCAGCGGGGCAGGCGCTGGTAAAGGGCGGTGCAATCAATTCGGCCGATGATGATCGTCAGCATGGCGTGCTCCTGGCGCAGCAACGGGCGCTGCTGACTGGCGCAGGAAACGCTGCGGCTCGCTGGGCGGCTGCGCCCAAGATGGCCAGCGCGATGGTGAAGCCGGCGGCGGTCGGTGATACGGTTCGCATGTCGGCCATCCTTGGCAGCTGCAGCGCCGGTCGCGCGGTGAACGCGCGTGTCGTGTATGCCGGTGCCAGGGCGCTCGTGCTGGAGGATGTCACGGCGCCGCGTGCCGGCAAGATGGACGTGACCTATCGCCAGTTGGGCCGCGAGTTCGACGAAGTGGTGTATCCACTGCTGGCGGAGAGCGTGGGCGATCCGCTGGCCATGAATGGTGCGATGGGCGGCGATGGACGCGTGACGATGCTCTTTACGCGCTTCGTCAATGACTCGGCCCCGGGTACGGCCGGCTATGTGAGCGCCTGCAACTTCTACCCCCGCGCGACATTTGCCGGCAGCAATCAGGACGAGGTGTTTTACGCGCGTGTCGCGACGTCATGGGAGACCCCGGACGAATGGCGCCGCGCGATGCGGGGGACGATTGTCCACGAAGCCAAGCATCTGGCCAGCTTTGCCGAGCGGTTTGCGCGCGGTGCTTCGTTCGAGGAGCCGTGGCTGGAGGAGGCCACGGCGCGTGTTGCGGAAGAGCTGTACGCCCGCTCTTTCGCCGATGGCGTGCAGTTCCGCGGGCAGGCCGGATTTGCGGCCAGCGTGCAGTGTGAAGTGCTGCAGTGTGATGACCGGCCGCTGATCATGTGGAAGCACTTCACGGCTTTGCATCAGTACCTGCAAGGGGCGGACAGCCTGTCGCCGTTCGGTGCAGTGCGCAGCGGTGACTACACTTACTATGCGAGTGGCTGGTCGCTGGTGCGCTGGGTGCTGGATCGCTATGCTGGCAGCGAATCCATGTCGCTCAAGGCGTTGGTGCGCGGTGACATGGGTAGCGGCATTGCTGCGCTGACCACCATGACGGGCGTGGCGCCGCACCAACTGGCAGAGGGCTGGCAGCGGTGGTTGCGTAGCGCCTACGATGCCAATTCTTCCACGAGCAGGAGTGCGAGTTGGAATCTGCCGGACATCATGCGTGGGCTGGGGACGTTGTTCCCGGAGGCATACGGGGCGTCGCCCTCGGTCGCCCGGCGCACCTTCGGCGATCTCCAGATCAGCAGCACGCGCCTCGCGGCCTTCGGAGCGTACCGTTTCATCCTGGTCGGCGCGCCGTCCAGTGGACTGGGCAGCGGTCAACTGATCGAACTGCAGACGGGTGCGGATGCCGCTTCGGTCGCTGGGGTGCGGTTGTCGGTCACGCGCCTGAATTGAACGGTATCTGCGTGGCGGTACAGAGCCAGGCAGTGCCGACACCCCGTCAGCGATGAACATTCTGGCCCGCGCGCGGCGCGTCCTGGGCCTACTGCGCCGGCTTCCTGCCTCGGCGCGGGGAATGGCCGTTCGACGGCTACTGGAAAGTAGTTCGTCGCGCCAGCGCCGACTCGAGCGAGCACTGGCGGTGAAGCCCTCGTCGATCGTGTTCATCTGCCACGGCAACATCATGCGGAGCGCGTTTGCGTTGGCCTACGCGCGTCAGCAGTTCCCGGACATGGCCGCGTCGATGCTGGGTGGTGGGACACACGCCGTGCACGGCAGGGCCGCTCAACAATCTGCGTTGGTTGTTGCGCGCGAAATGGGTACGCCGCTCGACGGTCACTCCGCGACGCCGCTCGGAGAGCTCCGACTCGATGAGGGGGCGCTGATCCTGTGTATGGACCGGGCCAATGAGGCCAATGTGGCCACCCGCCTTCCTGCCCTGGCTGATCGGGTGTTTCTGATTGGCGACGTCGACCCCCTCTCGGGGACACAGGGTAGCGACGCGACGCGAGTGGTCTCCGACCCCTACGCGCTGGGAGATGGGGCGACGCGGCAGGCATTTCAGCGGATTGCCGAATTGGTGGGTCAATGGGCGGCGGCAGTGGGAGCACGTAGGGCTGGTTGAAGCTGATGATGGGGTGCCCAACACCTCGATTCTGCAACTATCCAAAAGTCTATGTGGCGTCGCTGCTGGCTTTGTGTAGCGTTATGGCGCCAGCCTGGAGTATCACAGCGTGATCCAGGGCACAGCGACGAAACGAAAACGGACAGTTTTGGCGATTTCCGTCACGTTTTGTAAGAAAACAGTCGGTTACAGTCCGGTGCTGCTGTCGTCAACCAAGCGAGTCTGTGGCGTATTTCAGTCGACGCGAATGTCGGCCCCGCAGATCAGGCTCATAGGAGCGACAAAGGCAAACCCGTTGAAAGGCGGGGACGCAAAACCACGGGGCTACCGCATCCACGAAGCAGTGGGTGTTATGCCGGCCGGGTCGCCGAAGAATGGACCTGTTGGAGGCCAACATGCACCCCCAGTACACGCGCCGGCTGATCGCTGGCGCGCTTGTTTCCCTTGCGGCCTGCGGCCGTGATGTTCCTGTTGCACCGAACGACTCAAATGACTTTCTGAACGGCGCCACCCCGAGCTATGCGGCGGTGATGACGTCTGCAAATTCGCTGAGCATGCAGGTGGGTGACAGCTACACGCTGCAGTTGACGACTGCGCTGCGTCGCAGCCGGACGGTGACCTGGCGGAGCACCAGCTCCAGCATCGCCGGTGTGAGCTCGTCTGGTACGGTGCGCGCCTATCGCACTGGTACGGTGACGGTGACGGCGAGCGGCTCGGGTATGAGCGAGTCCTTCACGGTGGCTGTGGCGGCCGCGCCGGTGACCCCGACCCCGACCACGCCCACCACCCCGACGCCGGGGCCCACGCCGGTTGTGACCAACTTCGAAATCAGCCCGGCGACCGGAGCCGCTCTTGCGCCTGGCAACGTGCGGCAATTTTCTACGACAGCGATCTGGTCCGATGGCGCGAGCCGCGCCGTGACCGTCAACTATTCGGCTGTCGGAGGCACCATCAATACGAATGGGCTGTTCACGGCGGGTTCGATCGGCGGCACCTTCCTCGTCATCGCGAACTGCACGTGCGGTATGGCGGACACGGCACAGGTGCAGGTCAATGTCCCGGTGACGGTGGCAGTGCAGGAGCTCCGCACCTGGCCGCGCAGTGTGACGATGCGTGCCGGCGCCACGCAGGAGTTCTGGGCGAGCGCGGTGTGGACGAACGGTGCGACCACGCTGCCACCGCTGACCTGGGCTGCGACCGGCGGTAGCCTGGCGTCGAACCTGATCTACACGGCACCTTCGGCGCCTGGGCGCTACTTGATCGTTGCGACGCACATGGGTGGCACGCTGAAGGACACGAGCGTGGTGGTGGTCGAAGCGGCGGCGGCCCAGCTGACGAAGCTGACGATCGCCCCGAAGGTGGTGAGCCTCACGGCTGGCGCGTCGCAGCAGTTCGCGACCACGGCCAACTGGAGCACGGGGGCGACGGACCTGCCGCCCGTGACCTACTCGGCGACCGGCGGTAGCGTTTCCTCGACTGGCGCCTATGTGGCACCGACGACGGCGGGTACCTACCGTGTGATCGTGGCCCACACCGGCGGCACGGTGCGCGACACCGCCACGGTGACGGTGATCGAGAACAACAACAACAGCACCACCAACACCCCGTCTGCGGGTGGTCCGACGCTGTCGGGTGGCGGCGCGAACGAGCCCTCTGGATACGCGACGATCTTCTCGAATCCGATGAGCACGTTGCCGCCGAAGCACCCCCTGAAGGACGCCTACGGCTTCCGGAACTTCTTCGGGACGAACTATCTCGCCGTGCAGACCGAAGGGGCCGCGACCTACATGCGGGCCACCTTCCCGAAGGGGACGGGCGGTGGTGCAGACTATCCGAATGCCTTCGCATCGCTGGACTGGGGCTCGGTGACCACCGGCATGACGAAGATGTACATGCGCCTCCGTGTGCGCCTGTCGTCCAACTGGACCGACAATGGCAACACCGGCACCAAGTTCTTCTTCTTTCTCCAGCAGCAGGGGAACAATCACTACATCGGCATGACCAACGGTGGCCTGTTCCAGCCGATGCTGGGTCTGCAGAGCACCTTCGGATATGGCACGCCGAGTGGCCCGAACCACTACACGCCGTCGCCATTGTCAAAGGGTGATTGGCACGAGCTCGAAGTGCTGGTCGAAGCCAACACGCCGGGGCAGTACAACGGCAAGTACCGCATGTGGGTCGATGGCCAGCTCCTGGTGACGCGTACCGATGTCGGCTACTTCGCCGCCGGCCAGGTCGTGAAGTTCGAAGAGATGTACTTCAACCCGACCTACGGTGGCGGATACAATCCGGTGCCCGCGGACCAGAGCATTGATATCGATCACTGGTACATGTCGCTGGGTCGCTAAGGCTTAGGCCGGGCAGTTTCCAATGAATCCGCGCCCCCCGATACGGCCTGTATCGGGGGGCGCGGACGTTCAGGGGGACAGAAATGGAACGATCGGGCCGGGTGGTTCGTCCGGAGGTATGGCTCTCCGGCTCGCCGATCATGGCAGGCTTGGGAGCGCGGTAAGTTGTTCATCTGCCGCGCCGGCCTTGATGCCGACGCCACGTTTCGTGACTATCGTCAATGTCTCACCCCGGCACCGACTTGCACGCATGAAGGTTCCCTTTCGTAGCCTGGTCCTGATGCACGTGCCACAGGGCACCGGCTACGCCATTGCGCCATTGGAACGGCTCTTTGCG
>NZ_DASWXE010000104.1:0-26905 GCF_036405635.1 Gemmatimonas sp.
GGCGGCGTGCTTCCTCGAGGTTTCGCACGCGAACCGCCTGCTCCACCGCCAGGGCGGCGGAGGTCACGGCGATCAGTCCGAGATTGGCTGCGGCGCCGCGAATGCCGTGGGCGCTCTGCTGCACTTCCGACCAGTCGATGACCAGTTCACTCGCCGGGTCCAGATCGTTCGGCAGCGGATGCTGGTGTTCGGCCGTGCGCAGGAAACGGCGCATGGCCGTGTCGAGCCGGTCGCGAGTGCCCCAGCGCGCGGTGGCGCCGATCCAATCGATTTCAGCGTCTGGCGGTGTGGCACCCGTGGACGACACGGTGGAGAGGGCGGGTAGCGCCATGGCCATTGGCGCGCCTTCGGGCTGCACGCGCACCACCCGCGCGATTTCGGCCATCAGGCGTGGAACGTCGAGGGGCTTCACCGCAAAACCATCCATGCCGGCCTTGCGGGCCGTGATCCGATCTTCTTCCATCACACTCGCGGTGAGCGCGATGATGGGAGTGTGCGGACGATGCTGGCCGCGTTCGTACTGGCGAATGAGGTGCGTGGCCTGCAAGCCGTCGGTGCGCGGCATGTGCACGTCCATGAGCACCACGTCGAAGCGCCCGGCGATGAATCGTTCGACCGCTTCGCGCCCATCACGCGCCGATACCACACGGTGCCCGCCTTCCTTGAGCGTCAGCGTGAGCAACTCGAGGTTTTGCGGTACGTCGTCGGCGATCAGGATGTCGAGCACGGGAAGTGCGGGACGCTCCATCGGTTCCGGCAACAGACTCGCCTCGGTGGCGATGGCCAGCGGCAGGGTGACGTGGAAGGTCGACCCCACCCCGATCGAGCTTTCCACCTCGATCGTGCCGCCCATCAAATCAACCAATTGCCTGGTGATGGTCGTACCGAGTCCGGTTCCACCGAAGCGGCGGCTGATGGAGGCATCGGCCTGCGTAAACGGGGCGAAGATGGAATCCACCTGCTTCGGCGTCATGCCGATGCCGGTATCGTGCACCCAGCACGACACCTTGCCTTCGTCATACGAGAAGGTCACGCCCACGCCGCCACGCTCGGTGAACTTGATGGCATTGCCCACCAGATTAGTCAGCACTTGGAGCACGCGCAGCGGGTCACCGATGAAGTGCTCCGGCATGGTCCGCGGGTAGTGCGTCACCAACGTGAGCAGTTTCTCTTCAGCGCCCAGACGCAGCGAGGACTCCACCTGCATCGCGATCGCCTTGAGCGAGAAGCCGATCGACTCGAGCGTAACCCGCCCATGCTCCAGGCGGGTGGTGTCCAGGATGTCATTGAGCAGCGCCAGCAAGCCACGCGAAGAGGTACGCACCGTATTGAGGTGCTCACGCTGACTGGGCGTGAGATCGGTGCGCAGCAGCAGTTCGGTGAACCCCACGATCGAGTTCATCGGCGTGCGGATTTCGTGGCTCATGTTGGCGAGGAACGTGCTCTTCGCCGCCGCTGCTTCTTCCGCACGGGCGGCCGTGTCGCGGAGCGACGCCTCAAGCGCATGCCGTTCGCTCGTGTCGGTCACGAAGCCCACGTACAGCACTTCGTTCTCGAGCTCCACCCGTCCAACCGCCAGGCGCACGGGCATGATGGTGCCGTCCCGATGCTGCCCCATGATGTCGCGGCCCATGCCAATGATGCTGTCCGCATACCCGCCAAAGTTCTCGGGATCCTGCAGCGGTGTCCCCTTGGCGGGCGACGCCGCGATCAGTTCATACACACTCTGACCGACGGCTTCTTCGTTCGTCCAGCCGAACATGCGCTGCGCCGACTGATTGAGCTCGACGATACGGCCGCGCCGCGACACCGTGACGATGCCATCCACCGCGGTGTCGAGCGTCGTGCGCAGGCGGATCTGGCTCTCCTCGATGCGACGCTTGAGCCGTCCCACCCAGATCAGGCCGTTCACCGCCGTCACCAGTGCGGTCACCACCATCGAGAACAGGGCCAGCGCCACCGCGCCCCAGGTGCTATCGAAGACGATGTGGGTTTCACTCACCACACCTTTGCCATCGAAGCGAACGGCGAGCATGCCCGTGTAGTGCATGGCGGCGATCGCGAGGCCGAGCACGGTACCAGCGAGGTAGAAGCGCGCGTTCGGTGAGAGGCTGGTGTGACGAAGCCCGTACCGCACCCACAGCGACAGCGTCGCCATCACGACGGCCACCACCACCGAGAGCAGGAACAGAAATGGGTCGTAGTGCATATGCACCGACGACTGCAGCGCGGTCATGCCGCTGTAGTGCATGGCGCCGATACCGCCGCCCATCAGTGCGCCGGAGTACATCAGGCGCGGCCAGCGCAGGCTGCCGTCGGAGAGGACGCGCAGCGCGAGCCACGATGCCGCACACGCCGGCAGCACTGACAGGAGCGTCAGTCCCGGCTCGTATGTGATGTGTGCGGGAAACTGGTAGGCCAGAATGCCAATGAAGTGCATGGCCCAGATGCCGCCGCCGAGCGCCAAGGCGCCAGTGCCCAAGGCGACATGACGCGCCGAAGCATGCTGCGCATGCCGCGCGATCTGCGCTGTTCGCAGCGCCATGGTGGCGCAGAAGACCGATACCACCACCGAGAGCAGCACCAGGGCTGGCTCATGGTGGCCCTCGGCGTGGGGGCCGCCGCTCGCTATATGGAGCAACGCGGCGAAAGACGCCGTGTGCACGTGGGACGGGACTCTAAGCGCTGCTCGGACCGTTCTGGCTGCGTGAGCAGCCGCTACGTCGCGAGCGCTCCCACCCGCGCCCCTCGAGCAGACAAAAAAAGGGGCCAGCGGCCCCTTAAAGACGACGGTGTCGTCCGAATCGAAACAAGCATCATACTCCGGACAACATGACGTCGTCCGTACAGCGAAAGCGGGAAACGGGACTCGAACCCGCGACCCCAACCTTGGCAAGGTTGTGCTCTACCAACTGAGCTATTCCCGCAATGACGCCGAAGCGCCGTTCACAGATTGTAGCGGAGGGCGCCCGCCCGGACAAGCGCCCCGCCGCCATGATCCATCGCACGGAGCCGTCAGTTGCCTACGCCATGGGCGTGGGCCGCATACCAGACCGTGTACGCCAGCAGTCCAGCCATGGACGCATCACCACCGTTCCGAGTGACACGACCGTCTGCATCGACAAACTCGGCGGCCACGCCGTTGTCCAGCGCAGCCCGACGGAGCCACGCAATGACGTCCTGCGCTTCCGGACCCAGCAACCGCGCGAGTTGTGGCACCAGGGGCGCTTCGGTCCCATCCGAACGCCCTACGGCACGCACCGTGCGCCTGTAGAGCGAGTCTTCGCGGTCGATGGCTTCGTACAGGGGAAGCCAGAGCAGCGAACCCACCGGATCGTCCTCGAGGGAGGCACCACCGGCCAGATCGACGGCGGTTGCGAGTCGGGCCTTCTCCCCACGTTCCACGGCAAAGTGCCGACGAATGGCGCCACGGACCGCCTCCGGATCTTCGACCGCGGCGGCCGCCTCCTCGTCGAGGGTGCGACGAAACACGTCGAGGGCCATGGCCACGGCGGCGTTACCGTGGAGTGTGAACGGATATGGCGCCGGCGTTCCGGATGGTGTGACCTCGGTGCTGAACAGCGGTACACGTTCGTCCCGTCGGGCAATGATGTCGTCCGAGGCGAGATAGAGCGTGTCTGCCACGACAGGGTCTTCGACGATCTGGTCGTCTTCGGTGTCGCGAATGTAGCGATCGGTGGCAATCGCAAACGCGGCCGGTCCCTCGAGGGTGAATCCGGGCTGGAAGAGCGTCCCGTCGAAGTAGTGCACACCCTGCCCCGGCGCATAGCCGTGCAGTTCACAGGCGCGCACCAGCAACTCGCGCGCGAGGCCGGAGTCGGCGAGCTGCACGGCCGGCAACGTCCACATCAGTGCCTCCCAATCGCGCACCGTGCAGCCCATCGCGTGCCACGGCGTGCGGGAGCGCACGAGGTAGTAGTGCGCGTCGTCGAGCCCACGCCCCACTGCATAGAAGTAGGCGAACAGCAGGTTGCGGTTGATGAGCCGATCGAGCCCTTCGTTACCGGTGGTCTGCTCGAGAGACGTGAGCGCCGAACGGGTGGCCGACAACAGCGCCCGCCATCCGCGTCGACGCAGGACCGCAACCGTGGCCTGCGCCCCGTCGCGCTCGGGGCCCACCGCGAGATAGAACGCCACCTGTGCCGCGCCTCCTGGCGCTACGGTGAGTTCGCGGCGCATCGCGAACCGCCGGACGGGATCGCTGTGGTCTTCGTCCACCTCGATGGCGGCCGGTCCATCGGCCCCAATGGCAACCGCCACGAGTCCGGGAATGGCTGACCCTTCGAGGAGGATGGTGTCATCACCACCACGACTGACCACGTGGGCGTCATCGAAGGGCCTGGGTGTGCGAACTCGCTGCTGGCGATGGCCCAGCGCCCCCTCGAGCGCTACCTCGACCGAAACGGCCTGCGCTCCACGGTTTTCCACGGTGAACGTGTACACGGCCCCAGCCATGTCGGCATCGCGGCCGTAGGGCGCAAAGATCGTCCCTCGCACGAGCAGCGAACCGACCGTGCACGTGAACGTCGGCAGCCAACCCACGGCGCGCTCCCAGGCGATGCCCTCCGCTGCCAGCGTGCGGATTTCACCGTTGACCCGTAACACCGGGCGCAGCAGTGGGGTATCGCGTCCAGCCACGAAGTCCGCGCTGCCCGCCACTTCGATGGCCGCGCGGGCACCCCGATGCAGTACGCCCAGCGCGTGGATCGCACCATCCGCCGGGTGGATGCACGGAAGCGTCAGCCAATGGTTGCCGGTCAGTTGCCACGGCACGGAGGGGATTTGCACGGCACACCCGAGAGGAAGAAACAGTGAGACGGCAAGGTGATACCCTCGATGAGGCGTCGTTGACGCCCTCTCCGCCCACGGCTAATCTAGCACCGGTGCCTCGGCTTTCTCTCTCTCAGCACCTCGCCCGGCGCATGGGACCACTCCATGCGATGCTTGCGGCCGTGACCTGCGCCGCGATTGGCGCCGTCTCTGCACCACTGCAGGCGCAGGCCGTCGCCGGAGTTGGTGACGACGCCATTCAGTTGCCCCGTGGCGGTATGCGCTATGTGGTGGCCGGCCTCTGGAATGACTACGAGCGGGTTTTTGCGCCCAACGCCTCAGGCGGCATGCAGCGTATGCCGTTGCTGGGTGCGCTTGCGCTCGAGAACGCGGGCGTCAACCTGCTGCCACGTCTCGGTGAGACGCAACGCCAGCTGCGGGAGCTCACCGGACAGAGCAGCTACCTGATGTCACTGGGCCGCCTCGAAGCGGCGGGCGAAGTGCGCCAAAGTATTGCGCCGTTGGGCGTCGAGTACGGTGTGACCCGCAAGTTGTCGCTGCGCGTGATCGTGCCCTACGCGGAATCGCGCGACGTGACCCAGCTGCTGCTCAATCGCGTGGGCACCGGTGCCAATGTGGGCCTCAATCCGGTGTATCAGACCGGTGGCGCGGAAGCGGCCAATAGCAACTCCACCTTGGTGACCACGCTCGATGCTGCCCGTCTGGGGCTGGCCGCGGAGGTCACACGTTGCGCCGACGCGATGGCGCAGAACTGCGATGTAATTCGGGCTAATCCGCAGCAGATCCAGACGCTGATGACGCGCACGCAGGCCACCCGGCAAGCCATTGCCGAAGTGTACGGCACGACGGTCAACACGGGATCGCGTTTTGTACCCATCACGGGATCGACAGCGCAGGCAGCCGTGGCGCAGACCATCGGCACGTTGCGCACCGATTATGCACGTTACGGCATCACCGGTATTGGTGCGTCGGCGCAGCCGGGGTCGGCGACCACCGTGCTCGGGCCGGGTGGCGTTCCCTTGCTGGCCACCGACTCGACATATGGCGTCGGCTATCAGCGCATCGGCAACACGCGCCGTGCCGGCATTGGGGATATCGACCTGACCGCGTCATACCTGCTGTACGACACCTTCGGCGCGGACCAGGTCAAGCGACTCACCACCGCCACACGCGGTGTGCGCTCGCAGCTCACGGGCGGCTGGCGTTTCGGGACGGCTGGTGCAGATCGCACCGAAGACGCGTTCGATGTGCCCATTGGCGAAGGCGCAAACGCCCTGCTGGTGCGCAGCACCACCGACCTGGTGTGGTCGCGCACGATGTGGCTGAGCGCCACTGTTCGGGCGTCCAAGCCGATGGGCGATCGCATGGCAGTCGTGCTTCCGTACCGCACCACCGCTGAATTTCTGTCTGCGCCGGTGACGGTCGATGACGCGGCGCGCTCACTGGGCATGCGCACCGACATCGAGCTTGCGCCTCGCTTCTCGTTCGGCGACTTCTTCGGCGTGTCCGGTGCCTACATCATGCGTCGCTGGGGCGAGGACAAGTACGACACCGAGAACGACTTCAGCAGCGTGCCGCTCATGTCGGAATACACGGTGCCGGCTCGCACCATGCAGGCGGCCGCGGTGGGCGTGACCTTCTCGACACTCGCCAGCTACGCACGCCGTCGCTCGCGCTTTGCGGCGGAAGTGATGTACACACATACCGTGCCCATTTCGGCGTCCGGTGGTGTGGTGCCCGCCGTCGTGACCGATCGATTGGAACTGCGCGTCTACACCGGCTTTCCGCGGCGCTGATTCGCGCGCGGGGCCGGTGCCGCCTTCGTGACGCCGGCCCCGGACTTCGCCGCAGGCAGCTGCTCATCATCGCCACGCGCCAGCAGTTCACGCGCGTGTGCCCGACTCACTTCCCGATCGGCGTCTCCGCCGAGCATGCGCGCGATCTCCACCACGCGCGCGTCGTCCACCACGACCTGGGTGTCAGAGGTGGTGACGGTGCCCACGGCGCTCTTCGTCACGACGACATGGTGCTGTGCCCGTGCGCCGATCTGCGCGAGGTGTGAGATGGCCAATACCTGGTGGTGCGCAGCCACACGCCGCATGAGCGCGCCCACCTGCCACGCCACCGCACCTCCTACGCCGGCATCGACTTCATCGAACACCAGCGTGGGCACCTGCTGCAGGCGTGCCAGCACTGTGCTCAGCGCCAACATCACACGAGACAATTCGCCACCAGAGGCAATGCGCCCCAAGGGACGCAGCTCCATGCCGGCATTGAGTGTGGCGACGAACTGCACGGTCTCGGCTCCAGCGGGTCCGATTTGATCGGCCGCGAGTAGCTGCACCTCCAGGCGTCCGTCGACCATGCCGAGCTCCGGGAACAACTCCGACACCGCCGCAGCCAGCTGTCCAGCGCCTTTGCGGCGCAATGCGCTCAATCGCTTTGCCGCATCGCCCAGCGCCTGCGCGGCGCGATCACGCTCCGCGACCACGGCGGCCAGCTCCGCATCGTGGCCGTCCACCAGCGCGAGCTCTGCGGCGGCTTCGTCTGCCGTGCGGCGCACCTCGTCGATCGTGGGGCCGTATTTGCGAAGCACACCCTGTAACGCCTCCCGGCGACGCTCGAGCGTGCGCAGACGCGATGGGTCGGCTTCGATGCCCTCGGCGTACGTCTCGAGTTCCCGAGCCAGCTCTTCGAGCGCATAGACCGCGCCGTCGAAGCCGAGTGTCAGACGCTCGAGGTCCGGATCGATGCGTGTGAGGTTGGCCAACGCCCGCCGCACGGCTGTGAGGCGATCGAGGACGGCACGCTCATCGCCTGCGATCGCGCCGGCGGCCTGCGCCGCCAATGCCTGCAACTCTTCCGCATGAGCCAAGCGCCGAATCTCGGCATCGAGCGATTCGTCTTCGCCTGGCTTGGGATCGACGTCCGCGATCTCCTGCGAGAGGAACCGCAGGTAGTCTGCACGGCGCACGGCGTCCTGGCGTCGTGTCGTGAGTTCCCGTTCACTGGCCCTGAGTCGCGCGAGTTCGGCATGCGCATGTGCCACTTCGGAGCGCAGTGCCCCGCCCTGCACATACTCGTCGAGCACATCGCGCTGGTGATCGGCATCGACCAATGCGCGTGACTCATGCTGTCCATGCACACTCACAAGCTGCGCGCCGATTTCCGCCAGCGCACTTGCCGTCACCGGTGAACCATTGATCCAGGCGCGTGACCGGCCGCCAGTGCTCACCTCTCGCTTGAGAACGAGTGTATGCTCTTCTCCCACTTCGATGCCACGCTCGTCGAGCATAGTGAACAGCGCGTGCCCGGCTGCGAGTTCGAATACGCCTTCGACGGTCGCGCGATCGGCACCGGCGCGAATACGGTCGCTGGTGACTCGCTCGCCCAGCAGCATGCCCAATGCACCGATGATGATCGACTTGCCGGCACCCGTCTCGCCTGTGAGCACATTGAGACCGACGGCGAGCGGCAGCGCCACCGTGTCGATCACCGCCACATTGCGAATGCGAAGTTCAACCAGCATGGATCGGTGGGAAGGGACACAGCCCTGACGGGCGTGAGGCACGAACGCGTGAAACGCGGGGAGTCGCCGCACGACGACGCCCGTGCATCATCCGATCGCTTCGCCGTCGCGCCCCGAGAGCCCGCCCCAGCCCAGCTTGTGCCGCAGGCGGGTGAAGAACGTGGCACCAGGCAGTCGCACGATATGGACCGGCTCGGGCGCGCGTCGCACGATGAGCGTCTCGCCACCGGTGAAGGTAGTACCGACCTGCCCGTCCACCGTTACCAGAAGTTCTTCCGGCCCATCATCTGCACGCACCTTCACTTCCACATCAGCCGGCAGCACCAGGGGACGCATGGCCAGTGTGTGCGGGGACACCGGCGCAAGCACGATGCTCTCGAACGTTGGCATCACGATCGGGCCGCCGGCCGACAGGGAGTATCCCGTGGAACCGGTGGGCGTGCTGATGATCAGGCCGTCGGCCGAATACGAGCCCGCGTGTTCGCCGTCGACAAACACCGAGAACTTGATCAGGCGAGCGAACCCACCCTTGTGCATGACCACGTCGTTGAGCGCACGCCACCGGCAGCGCTCCGTCCGGTCGCCGTCGATGGCGCAAGACTCGAGCACCATGCGCGGATCGGACTCGAAATCGCCGCTGGCGAGCCGGCGCACGCCCTCTTCCATCTCGTCGGCGCTGCAACTGGTGAGAAAACCCAGCCGGCCGAAGTTGACGCCAAGAATCGGAATCGGGCGACCATTCACCAGTCGCGCCCCGCGCAGCAACGTGCCATCGCCGCCGAGCGTGATCATGGCGTCGAGCGGCGTGTCCTGGCTCAGGCGCTCGCCTTCTTCGGCCATGTCCCACAGCTCATCCTCAAAGGCGAGTGTGAGATTCAGCGCCGGGGCGCTGTCGAGCAACGTGTTCAGCACCGCCGGAAGCCCGACGTAGCCGCGATGACCGACGACCCCGACGCGCATCAGTCGGCCAGAGCCTCTGAGGCGTGCAACGCGCGCACCTGGGCGGCAATGCCCGGCGCATCGAGTCCAAGCGCGGCCAGCTGCTTTTTGCGGGGCGCGGCGTACACGATGGCATCGGGCACACCATGCGTGGCGGTGCGCACGTTGGGCGCGAGACGATGAATGATTGCGCTCATGTACGCGCCGAAGCCGTTTACGACCGTGCCCTCTTCGACCATGAGCACATGGCCATGGTCGCTGAGGATGGCATTGAGCGTGACGGCATCATACGGCTTGAGGTAGCGGCAGTTCACCACGGTCACATCCAGCCCTTCGGCAGCGAGTGATTCGGCCGCCTTGAGTGCAGGATCGACCATCGTGCCCACGGCGAGGATGGCGACATCCCGTCCGCGGCGCAGCACCTCCCACGTGCCATAGGGCGTGGCCGGAATGTCGGACATCGCCGCCGGCACATCAGGCGACGCATCGCGCGGGTAGCGGAAGCAGAACGGACCGTCGACATGCTCCACACCGGCCCGCAGCAGCCCGAGCATCTCGGTGCCGTTGCGCGGTGCGGTCACTGTCATGTTGGGCACTGACAGCATGTACGCAATGTCGTACAGACCCATGTGCGTCTCGCCGTCTTCACCGACCAGACCCGCACGGTCCATCGCAAAGATCACGGGCAACTTCTGCAGCGCCGCGTCGTGGATGATGTTGTCGTAGCCGCGCTGCAGGAACGTGGAGTAGATCGTGACCACCGGCCGGACGCCGCGCGTGGCCAGCCCCGCTGCGAACGTCACGCCGTGGCCTTCGGCAATGCCCACGTCGAAGAATCGATTGGGATACGCCTTGCCAAACCCCGCCGTGCCCGTGCCGCCAGGCATGGCCGCCGTGATGACGGCGAGGTCGGTGCGTTCGGCACCCAGTTCCGTGAGGCCTTTGCCGTACACCGCCGTGTAGGCCGGATTGCCCGCCGAAACCGTGATCTGCTTGCCCGTGGCCGGATCGTGGCCCGGCGGCAACGCATGCCACTTTTCACCGTGCTCACCCGCCGGGAAGCCTCGTCCCTTCTGCGTGATGACGTGGACGAGGCGCGGCGTGTTCATGTCACGCACGGCGCTGAACGTCTCCACCAGCGCGTCGATGTCATGACCGTCGATGGGGCCGAAATATCGGAACCCCAGTTCTTCGAACAACACGCCGGGCGTGAGGAACGACTTCACGCTCTCTTCCCACTTCCGCACCAGCGTGCTCACACCGGTGAACGGCGCGGGCGCGTTGTCCACCAGTTCCCCGATGCGCGACCGCAACCGGTTGTACAGCGGATTGCGCTGAATGCTGGTGAGATACTTGTGCATCGCGCCCACGTTCGGCGCGATCGACATCTCGTTGTCGTTGAGCACGACGATGATGTCACGATCCGAGTGCCCCGCGTTGTTCAGGCCCTCATACGCGAGTCCCGATCCCAGCGATCCGTCACCGATGATGGCCACTGCCTTGAAGGCTTCGCCCAACACATCGCGTCCCGCGGCCATGCCCAGCGCCGCCGAGATGGCGGTCGCGGCGTGTCCGGCGCCGAAGGTGTCGTAGTCGCTCTCGGTGCGCTTGAGGAAGCCGGAGAGACCGCCCTCCTGGCGCAGCGTCTCCATGCGATCGTTGCGCCCCGTCAGCAGCTTGTGCGGGTACGCCTGGTGGCCAACGTCCCACACCAACTGGTCGGTGGGCGTGTTGAACACGGCATGCAACGCGATCGTGAGCTCGACCACGCCAAGCCCGGCCCCGATGTGACCACCGGTGCGGGAGCAGACGTCGATCAGCCGGTCGCGGACGTCCTGCGCGAGCGTGCGAAGCTCGTCGCGCGAAAGGGCGCGGACGTCGGCGGGTGAGTTGATGCCTTCGAGAATCGACATGAGAGCGAGTGGTGCGTGGTGGTGAACACTGCGGCCATCCACCAGATGTGACTACGTGGAGTCGTCGATCGCCGTTACGAGCGGCGCTCCACGATGAAGCGGGCAAGCTGTTCCAACGGCGGTGTCAGCAAGCCCTCCGCCTGCAAGGCGGCACAACCGTCCTCGACCAACGCCACGGCGCGCTGGATGGCTCCCTCTACCCCGAGGAGCGCCGGATAGGTGCTCTTCTGCAGGTCGAGGTCGCGTCCCGCGGTCTTCCCCAGTTCGTCCGTCGTGGCCGTCACGTCCAGTACGTCATCTGCAATCTGAAACGCGAGACCGATTGACGCACCATACCGATCGAGCGCGTGACGGCGCCCCTCGGGAGCCATAGCAGCCCGTGCCCCCAGTGTGACACTCGCACGGATCAGGGCGCCGGTCTTGAGGCGATGGACCCGTTCGAGCGACTCCAGGCTCATCGCCGCCCCCTCCGCCTCCAGGTCGAGCAGCTGTCCGCCGATCATGCCGCCGCCGCCTGAAGCCTCCATCAGCTCGCGGACCACATCCCCCGCCACCGCATCGGACAAACCCAACGCCTTGGCGGCATGCCACGCCGAGCGGGCAGCCAAGGGTACCATGGCCAAGCCGGCGGCGGTTGCGGCGACGACCCCGTGCACCTTGTGCACCGTGGGGCGTCCGCGGCGCATATCGTCGTCGTCCATGCACGGCAGGTCATCGTGCACGAGAGAGTACGCGTGCACCACCTCGATGGAGGCCGCGAGGTCCGAGGCGTCGGCCGTGCCCCCGCAGGCCCGATAGGCCTCGAGCAACAGAATGGCCCGGAGGCGCTTGCCCTCGCCCAGCAGGGCGTAGCGGATCGCCTCGGCCGTGGCGGGTGTGAGATCGCACAGCCATCGCGAACACACCCGGTCGAGGGCATGCTGGATAGCCACACGCTCTGGGCCGAAAGACACCGTCGGCGCCGGCCGTCCGCTGCCCGAGGCAGCGAGCTCAATCACCGAAGTCTTCGACCGAGAAAGAACCGTCGGCGGCCTCGACGAGTTGCTGCACCTGCGCGTCGACGGCCTTGAGTGCCGAGCCGGCAGAGCGGAGGTGACCGATGCCCTCTTCGAAGAGGCGAAGGGCTTGCTCCAGCGCCAGATCCTGTCGTTCCAGGTCGCGCACGATCTCCTCGAGACGGTTCAACGACTGCTCAAAACTCATCTCCGAGGTCACGCCTGCTCCGGGTTGGTGCGTTCCATCCGCTCATCGGGCAATGGTCGGGAACCACTCGTAGTGGCCTCCACGATGCCATCCTGCAACCACAACTCGAACGAGGCGCCCGCCGCGAATTGCGCGCGCTTACTCAAGGTAGCGCCATCCGGCGCCCGTGCCACGCCAAACCCGCGTGCGAGTGTGGCCAGTGGCGAGAGCGCCTGAAGCTGGCCGGCCAGTGTTTCCACGCGTGACCGCCGACGCTCCACCACCCGCGTGGCCGTCAGCGCGAGCCGCTTGCGCACCTGAACCAACGACGCGACGGCCCTATCCTGCCGACGCACTGCCGCTGAAGCGAGGCGCTTGCCCAAGGCATCCACGCGCGCCGCGAGCTCACGGCGCGACGGCACCGCAATCTCCGCCGCGGCGGACGGTGTGGCGGCACGTACGTCAGCGACCAAGTCGCAGAGGGAGATGTCCACCTCATGCCCCACGGCAGAAATGGTGGGCACCGGACAGGCCGCCAATGCCCGCGCCAGGCGCTCGTCATTGAAGGCCCAGAGGTCTTCGCGCGAACCGCCACCCCGACCGATGATGACCAGATCGGCTCCGCCCCAGCGCCCTACGCGAGCCAGCGCATCGATCAGAGAGTCGGCGGCACCTTCGCCCTGCACCTTGGCTGGCACGACCACCAACTCCACATCGGCACTGCGGGCGCGGCTCACGGTGATCACATCGCGTAGCGCGGCACCATCCGGGCTGGTGATGACTGCGATGCGGCGGGGAAAGGCCGGCAACGGGCGCTTGCGTTCGGCCGCCAACAGGCCATCGCGTTCGAGACGAAGGCGTGACTGTTCCAGCGCCTTGCGCCAGAGTCCATCGCCTTCCGCTTCGAGCTGCCGCACCGAGAACTGCAGGTCACCGCGCACCGGCCAGACGGTCATCTGCCCGAGTGCGAGCACCTGCATGCCTTCGTCCGGCTGCGCCGGGATGCGACGGGTGGCCGAACTCCAGATGACGCAATTCACCTGCGCATTGGCATCTCGCAGCGAAAAGTACCAATGGCCATTGCGATGCGCCTTGAAGTTCGTGACTTCGCCGCGCACCCACAGCGGTGGGAATGCCCCTTCGATGAGATCCTTGGCGGCGCTGGTCAGGTCGTGCACACTGATCGCGGCCTCGGGCTCACTGCCCGGGGCCGCCATGACTCGTCCACTTTCGCCCGACAATCCTGAACCGGCGCCGCTCGTGCGACGGGTGGCCATCGCGAATCAGCCCAGTGTGCGTTCCGCAGCGCGCACCGTGTTGCGCAGCAGCATCGCGATGGTCATGGGCCCCACGCCGCCCGGAACGGGCGTAATCTTGGAAGCCACTTCCACGGCGCTCGCAAAGTGCACGTCGCCGCACAGGCGTGAGCCTTTGGCCTTGGTCGCATCCGGGACGCTGTTCATGCCCACGTCGATCACGACCGCGCCCGGCTTGATCATGTCACCCGTGATCATCTCTGCGCGGCCAATAGCGGCAATGAGGATGTCTGCGCGACGCGTGTGTGCCGCGAGATCCTTGGTGCGGCTGTGGCAGACGGTGACCGTGGCATCGCCACCGGCACGGCCCTGCACCAGCAATGCCGCCATCGGCTTGCCGACGATGTTGCTGCGCCCGATGATGACCGCTTCTGCGCCGCGCGTGTCCACGCCGCTGCGCACGAGCAGTTCGATCACACCCGCCGGTGTGCATGACACGAAGCCATCGGTGTGGCCGATGAGCAGCTTGCCGACATTCTCCGGATGAAAACCATCAACGTCCTTGTCCGGCCGGATGTGGCGGATGACGGTGTCGGGATCGATGTGCTTGGGTAGCGGCATTTGCACCAGAATGCCATGCACCGCCGGGTCGGCATTGAGGCGCTCGACGAGCGTGAGCAACTCCTGCTGCGACGTGCTGGCCGGCAGGCGGATGGTGCCGCCCTTCATGCCGGCTTCCACCGACGCCTTCTCCTTGGCGCCCACGTACGTGGCGCTTGCCGGGTCGTCGCCCACCAACACCACCGTCAGGCCGGGGATCACCCCGCGCGCGGTGAGGGCGGCCACATCCCGTGCGATCTCGCCGCGAATCGTCGCAGCGATCGCCTTTCCGTCGATCAGTTCAGCGTGCAAAGTCCACCGCTCGGCTTTCTCGGATGACCACGACCTTGATCTGGCCGGGGTACTGCAATTCGGATTCGATGCGGCGCGCAATCTCCTCGGAGAGCGCCGCCATGCGGGCATCGTCCACCTGCTCGGGCGTGACCACCACGCGCACCTCGCGGCCCGCCTGAATGGCAAACACGCGCTCGACGCCGCGGTAGCTCGAGGCAATGCGCTCGAGCCCTTCGAGGCGCTTCACATAGGTCTCAAAGGCCTCACGGCGCGCACCGGGGCGCGACCCTGAAATGCCGTCGGCCGCCTGGACCAGCACGGACACTTCGCTTTCGTGCGGCACGTCGTCGTGGTGCGCCGCAATGCAATTCACGACCAGCGGATTCTCGCCGTACTTGGTCGCGACCTCCACGCCCAGCTGCACGTGCGTGCCTTCGTGCTCATGGGTGAGCACCTTGCCGATGTCGTGCAGCAACGCGCCGCGCTTGGCCAGTGCGACATCGAGTCCCAGCTCCGCCGCCATCATGCCGGCCAGCCACGCCACTTCCTTGCTGTGGGCGAGGATGTTCTGCCCATAGCTCGTGCGCCACTTCATGCGCCCGATGAGTTTGACCAGTTCCGGGTGCAGGCCCGTGACGCCAACCTCGTAGGCCGCCTGCTCGCCCGTCTCCACGATCGCCACTTCCACCTCGCGGCGGGCCTTGGCCACCACCTCTTCGATGCGACCCGGGTGGATGCGCCCGTCGCTCACCAGCTTTTCCAGTGCCAGACGCGCGGTCTCACGGCGCACGGGGTCGAAGCAGGACACCACCACCGTATCCGGGGTGTCGTCGATGATGACGTCCACCCCGGTGGCCAGTTCAAACGCGCGGATGTTCCGACCCTCGCGACCGATGATGCGACCCTTCATTTCGTCATTGGGCAGCGCCACCGCGGACACCGTCGTTTCGGCAGTCGTTTCTGCGGCCACACGCTGCACCGCCAGGGCCACGATCTTGCGGGCTTCCCGGTCGGCGTTCCGCTTGGACGATTCCCGGATCTCGCGCAGCCGGCTCGCGGCATCGGCGAGCGCCTCGTCTTCGAGGCGTCGCACCAGCTCGGCCTTCGCCTGGTCGACGCTCAGCCCGGCGATCTGCTCCAGCTTTCGACGCTCGTCGGCGACCAGGCGATCCAACTCCTGAGTCCGGGCCGTCGCCGCATCCTCGCGCTGGGCCATGTCCTTGCCGCGGCGCTGGACTTCGAGCTCGCGACTCTCGAGTCCCTCGCGCACACGATCGAGTTGCGATTCTCGCTCGATCACGCGCTTTTCGTCACGCTCCACCTCGACCCGACGCTGGCGGAACTCCTGCTCGTGGGTCTCACGGAGCTGGAGCACCTCTTCCTTGCCCGAGACAATGGCACCCTTCCGCAGCGTCTCTGCCTCGCGGCGTGCCTCATCGAGAATCCGGCCGGCCGTGTCTTCCGCGGTGGCTTTCGCGCGCTGCAACTCGGCCACTTCGGCCCGGCGACCGCCGCGATGCCCAATCACATAAGCGATCACGGCCGCAACCACGCCCAGCGCGCCCGTCAGCGCGGCCAGGGAAAGTTCACCCATGGGGATCTATGCTCCAACCACGCTCGGGGCGCGGATCCAGAATCGTGGACAGTCAGATCTATGCGAAACGCCAAAGGACCGGCGGGACACCACAGTGCGCCTCCCGGGCTCAAACCAAGCTCGGATCAGTTCACGGGTCCGCGGTCATCAACGGCTGATTTCAGAACGTACGAATCCACGGGGTGCACCGCAACGGTTTTCCATGCGGTATTGCACACGACCCGCCCGGTTGATCCCTAGCTGGCCCCAACCTCATCGCCGCGCTTGGCGGGCGGCAGCAGCGGACGGATATCGGCAGCCAGCTGCCGGAGATCTCCGGTCAGCGACTCGATGGCGTTCCGTTCCTTGAAAAGCTCGTCCGTGATCTGCAGTGCCGCCAGAATGGCGGCCTTCTGCGTTTCCATTGTGGACGAGCCCGACAAGATAGCCCGGATGGTGCGATCGACGTGCTCAGCGACGGCCTTTGTGTGTTCTGCAGAGGCCTCGGTCCGAAGCGAATAGTCGTCGCCAAGGATGCGGACCTTCACCAGTGCCCGTTGATCCATCATCGCTCCGCTCCCTGACCGATTTGCTGACGCAGGAATCGCACGCGCTCACCCAGCTGTGCCGTACGGTCCCGCGCATCCGTGAGGCGTGTGCGCAATTGCTCATTCTCGCGCGCCAGCTCCTGGTCGAACCCCTCGGGCGTGGACTTGGCGGCCACCACCGCATAGGCGGCCTTCACCTCACCCAGCTCGCCGGCGGTCGTCGCGAGTTCACGGCCGAGCCGTTCGGCGTCCGCACGAGCCTCGTCGCGGGCACTGCGCAGCCCTTCGGTCTGGCTGCGCAGTTCCTGCAACGCTCCCGCATTGGCGGTCAACTGCTGTTCGAGTTCGCGCATGCGCTGCTCGGAAGACAGCGCACGGCGGCGATAGGCAGCCAACTGCTCACTGAGATTGCGGACGAGCGTATCGAGCTCGCGAAATGCGGCGACGTCAGGACGCACGTGGACGGATACCAAGTTCCTTATCGAGGACTTCCAACAGGCGGGCACGACGGCCCTCCAATTCCTTGTCACGGAGCGTGCGTTCGGGATGACGCCACGTCAACCGCCACGCGAGACTGCGTGTGCCCTCGGGCACACCCTGTCCACGGAATTCGTCGAACAACGTCACCTGCTCGAGCAGGTCGCCGCCCGCCCGACGCAACGCTTCATCCACCGTCGCCACATTGACGGCATCAGGTACGAGCAGCGCCACGTCGAACTCTGCGGCCGGTGTTGTGGGCAGCGGCGCATAGCGCACGGCCCGCGTCGCACCAGACTCCCGTTCGGCAGGCGCATGTGCATGATGGTTGGCCGCGGCCACATCCTCGGACGCCATGACACCGAGCGTCAGCTCAACGCCCCACGCCTCCGCCGCCCATACTGGGCGGTCGAGCGAGACAGGATTCACCTGCCCCACCGGGCCGAGTCCGTCCACCACGATGCTCCAGGCCAGCGTCCCCTCGGCAGGCTGCAGGCTCGCTGCACGCCCAGGGAAGCTCGCCGCAGCGAGACGCACGGCCAGCTCCTTGGCATCCCACGCATCGAATGCCGGCGGCTCAGGCTCCGTGAAATGCGACGGGCGACGCGCGCCCATCAACAACGCGCCCACGCGTGTCTCTTCGAGCGGCAGACGCCCGGCGCGTGGCGTGAACACATTGCCGATCTCGAACAGACGCAGGTTGCCCTGCATACGCGAGAGGTTGTACTCGGCGCGTCGGGCCAGCGTATCAAGCACCGAAGCGCGGAGGAACGGTTCGTCCTCGGCCAGCGGATTGCGCACACGCGGCGTGTTCTCACCGCCGGTGGACGTGAACGGCATCGGACGCGTTTCAGCGAGCCCCATGCCCACCAGCAGGTCACGCACACGACGCGACGCGAGGTGCAGCGGATGGTCCGGCGCATTGCCAGGACGGAACGGGCGCAGTTCGTCAGGCAGAGCGTCGAAACCCACCAGACGCGCCACTTCCTCGATGAGGTCCGCTTCGAGTCCGAGGTCATGACGCCACCCCGGTGCCTGCACTTGCAGTGCATCACCCTGCAGCGTCACCACGCAACCCAACGACTCCAGGCGGCGCACGATGTCGGCCGTTGGGACTTCCACGCCGAGCAGACGGGCCAGGCGCGAGGGACGCAGCGTCACGGCCGGACGCAGCGCGGGCGCCTCGCCGACCACCAACACTTCTGCCACTGAACCACCAGCCACCTGCGTGATCAGTGCCGCGGCCTGACGTGCCACGGACTCGGCGTCATGCGCATCGATGCCACGTTCGAAACGATAGCTCGCGTCGGTGGATAGGCCCGCGGCGCGACGCACGCGGCGCACAAAGCGCGGCTCGAACACGGCCAGTTCGAGCAGAACGTCTGTCGTGCGCTCGGTGACTTCCGTGTCCAGTCCGCCCATCACGCCGGCCAGACCGATCGGTCGTGCGCCGTCGCAAATGACCGTCGTACCCGTCGCGATAGCGCGGCTGCTGCCATCGAGTGTCGTGAGCGCGGTCTCGTCACCGTGTGTCGGGCGCACCGTGATGGTGCGATCAACCAGCGTGGCGAGGTCATACGCATGCACTGGATGCCCCAGACCATGCAGGACGTAGTTGGTGGCGTCGACGACATTGCTGATGCTGCGCAGTCCGATGCTGTCCAGTCGCTGACGTAGCCAGTCCGGGCTTGGCCCCACCTGCACACCGTTGATGACCACGCCCACGAACCGCGGGCAGCTTTCGGCGTCATCCACGACGACCGATGCATGCTGGCCACGCGCAGACGTCTTGCCTTCCACAGCCGCTACGCTGCTTGCGGGCGTGGTCAGTTCGGCGGGTACGAGCGTGAGCGGCACGCCGGTGATGGCCGAGACTTCGCGCGCCACGCCTACGTGCGACAACAGGTCCGGGCGATTGGGCAGCACATCGAGATCGAGGCGTGCGTCACCCAGCTTGATGACTTCGAGCAGCGACGTGCCTGGCGCCACATCAGTCTCGAGCGCGAGGATGCCATTGTGTTCATCACCCAGGCCAAGCTCACGGGCCGAACACAACATGCCGTTGGACGTCTCACCGCGAATCTTGCGCTTCTCGATCTTGAGCCCACCGGGCATGACTGTGCCGGTGCGCGCGAACGGATACTTGGTGCCGGCCACCACATTGGGCGCGCCACACACCACGTCGAGCAGCTCGCCACTGCCATCATCCACCTTTGTCACCCAGAGGTGATCGGAGTTGGGATGACGGCCCGCCTGCACCACCTGCGCGACCACGAACAACGACAATTCCGCGCCCAGCTCGGTGATCCCATCGAGCGTGACACAGTGACGGCTCAGCGCCTCACCAACTTCGTTCGCGCTCAGCGTGTGCGGAACGAACTGCTTGATCCACTCATGCGAAACAATCATCGCGCGAACTGCTCCAGGAAACGAACGTCGGAATCGTAGAGAACACGAATGTCGTTGATACCATAGCGGGACATGGCAATGCGGGCGGGTCCCATGCCAAACGCCCAGCCCGTGTACTTCTCGCTATCGAGGCCAGCCGCTTCGATGACGTTGGGGTGCACCATGCCGCAGCCGAGGATCTCGACCCAGCGCAATCCCTTGCCATCACCGAGGTCCACTTCGACGTCCATCTGCGCGCCGGGTTCGACGAAGGGGAAGTACGACGGACCAAAACGCACGCGCCGTGTGGCGCCATAGAAGCGGCGCGCAAACTCCGCCAGCGTCGCCTTGAGATCGACGAAGCTCACGCCTTCGTCCACCGCGAGGCCTTCGAGCTGCATGAACGCGGGCGCATGCGTCGCATCGAAGAAGTCGCGACGGTACACCTGGCCGGGCGCCAGCACACGCACAGGCGGAGCATAGCGCTGCAGGGTGCGCACCTGCACCGGTGACGTGTGCGTGCGCAGCAGCGTGTCTTCGCCAAGGTACAACGTGTCGTGCAACTCCATCGCCGGATGGTCGGGCGGGAAATTGAGCGCGCCGAAGTTGTACCACTCCGTCTCCGCCTCGGGCCCGAGCGCGACGGTGAAACCCAATTCGCGGAAGATCTCGCAGATCTCGTCGATGACGAGCGTGACGGGATGCAACGAACCGCGCCACACACCGCGGGCGGGCATGGTCGCATCGATGGCAGTCGTGCCAGTCGCCGCCGACTGCCGCTGCGCAAAAGCGTCGAGCGCTTCCTGAATGGACAGCTTCAACGTGTTGAACGCGCCACCGGCCGCGCGCCGGTCTTCGGCGGGGAGCGCACGCAGGCCGCCCTGGAGCGCCGCGAGGCGATCGTCCTTGAGCGCGTTGAGCTGTCCCTTGGCCGTGTCGAGACGGGTGGCCACGTCGAGCCCGGCGAGCAGCGCGCGGCATTCATCCGCGAGCGCGTTGGCCTGTGCGAGATACTCGGAAAGGTTCACAGGAAATTCGGAGACGGGAGCACGAAGGGCCGGCATCTGACGATGCCGGCCCTCGCAACTTAACCACTCACCCACTCAGCGCGCTGTGCTGCGCGCGTTGGGGACTTCAGGCCGCAGCAACCTTGGCGTCGAGTGCCTTCTTCGCCTGTTCGGCGATGGCAGCGAACGCTTCCGGCTCACGCACGGCGAGATCGGCGAGGACCTTGCGGTCGACTTCGATGCCGGAGGCATGCAGGCCGTTGATGAACGCGCTGTACGACATGTCGTGCAGGCGGGCGGCCG
Organism: Gemmatimonas sp.; assembly: GCF_036405635.1. Taxonomy (GTDB): domain Bacteria; phylum Gemmatimonadota; class Gemmatimonadetes; order Gemmatimonadales; family Gemmatimonadaceae; genus Gemmatimonas. Next base: position 20,822 of record NZ_DASWXE010000104.1, read on the forward strand.
CGTTGATACGCACGATCCAGAGGCGACGGAAGTCGCGCTTCTTGTTCTTGCGGTCACGGTAGGCATAGCGCCAGCCACGCTCGACGGTTTCCTTCGCGGCCTTCCAGAGCTTGGACCGGCCACCAAAGGCACCCTTGGCGTGCTTGAGGATCTGCTTCTTCCGCTTGAGGCGGACGACGTTGGACTTTACGCGAGGCATGGTCGGTTATCCTCAGGCCACGAGAAGACGCTTGATACGCTTCGCTTCGCCGTTGGTCTCCACGATCGTGGGACGGCGCAGGTCGCGCTTCTTCTTGCCCGACATCTTGGTCAGGATGTGGCTCTTGTACGCCTTCAGGCGCCGCACCTTCCCCGAACCCGTCACGGAGAAGCGCTTCTTGGCGCCGCTGTGGGTCTTCATCTTCGGCATGATTCGCTCATGGCTCTGGTCAACCGCCTCGAGGTGAGACGGCCCTGCATTGATCACGCGCCGATCACGGAGTCGTGATCACTTCGGCGCGAGGATCATCGTCATCGACTTTCCTTCCATCGTGGGCGCACTCTCGATCTTCGCGAGATCGGACAGCTCCTGCGACACCCGCTCCACCACGATCTTTCCAAGCTCGGGGTGGGCGATCTGACGGCCACGGAACATGAGCGTCACCTTCACCTTGTTGCCTTCCTCGAGGAAGCGCCGAGCGTGCCGGGTCTTCGTCTCGAAATCGTGATCGTCGATCCCCGGGCGGTACTTGACCTCCTTGAGATGGATCACGTGCTGCTTCTTCTTCGCGAGTCGCGCCTGCTTGGCCTGTTCGAACTTGAACTTGCCGTAGTCCATGATGCGAACCACGGGAGGCCGAGCGGCCGCCGCCACTTCCACGAGATCGAGGCCCAACTCCACCGCCATGGACAACGCTGCGTCCACCTCGAGGATGCCTAGCTGACTGCCATCGGCGCCGATCACGCGAACGGGGCTGATCCGGATCTGCCGGTTTACCCGTGGCGGTCGCTTCGTCGAATCCTGAATAGTGCGTACTCCGGTAGAAGAAACAGAAAACGCGGACCCCATGAGTGGAATCCGCGTCGTGACGCACAGTCCGACCCGTCATGCATGGACGCATGGCGAGGGGGCGCGTATCGATGGACTCCAGCAGCACACCTCGGAGGCGAACGCCTCATGAGGGCCGAAGGGTGGGAGAGGCATCGCGGCCTCTCCACTTCTCGATTGTACCAGGCTCTGTGAACCCGGAAACCGGACCGGCCCGTAAGGGCCTATGTCCAGCAACTGCATATAACCCGGATAAACCTAGGCGATATCACGCCGAGGTCAAGCCTGCTCCGCCAGAACGTAGGATTTGCCGTCGTGGGCCAGGCGGCCGAAGCCCACGTGGGCGTCGTGCTCGAAGATCAGTTGCCAGTCTTCCCGCAGCGCCTCGCTCAGCAGGGCCCGCTTTGACTCGAGCGTCACCAGCGGCTCCACGTCGTAGCCCATGATCCACGGCAGGGCCAGATGATGGCTCGTGGGCACCACGTCGCCCAGGAAACAGGCCGTCTCGCCACCAGACCGCAGGATCACGCTCTGATGGTGCGGCGTGTGCCCCGGCGTGGGGCGCACGGTGATGCCGGGGACGATTTCCCGCTCCCCCTGAACGACCTCAAACCGGCCGCTGGCGACAATCGGCGACCAGTTGGGCGGGAAGTAGCTGGCCGCCGTGCGCTCATTCGTCTGCTCGGCGTAGGCCTTCTCACCCGCCTGCACCAGGTAGGTGGCGTTGGCGAAGGTGGGAAGAACCTCCCCGGAGGGCGCCCGCCAGGTGTTGCCACCCGCGTGATCGAAATGCAGATGGGTATTGATGACCAGCTTCACATCGTCGGTGGTGAAGCCGGCGGCCCGGATTCCATCCTCGAGTGCGGTACGACCGTCAGCCCCGGCGTTCTCGATGCCGTAGATGCCGTGGAACTTCTCGTTCTCCTTGTTGCCCGAGCCAGTGTCGAGCAACACGAGGCCATCATCGTGTTCGATGAGCAGGCAGCGCATGCCCATGGGGATGCGATTCTTGTCATCGGCCTCGAGGCGACGCGACCAGAGGGTCTTGGGCACGACGCCGAACATGGCGCCGCCGTCGAGCTGCTGGCCGCCGGCCTGGATGGCATGAATGCGCCACCGGCCCAGCGTGCGGGTATCGAGCAACGGATGCGGAAAGCTCACGCGATATCGTCCTTGGTCACAGGAAGGGGAAAGGCCCGGCGTCGGCGATCGGAGGCCGTGCGCGACTTCGCGCCCACCGGGCCATCAACGAAGGCTTGCAACGCTGTCCACGACTCAACGCCATGATCGGCGGCGATGTTGAGCATACGACAGAGCGCGTGCGCCGTGGCGATGGCATCACCGGCCGCGCGGTGTCGCGCCTCGATTTCGATGTTGAAGTGACGGGTCACGTGGTCGAGCGATCGGCGGGAGAGCTGCGGCAGCGCTGCGCGGGCAAATCGCACCGTGCACAGCCGCGGACCGGCCAGCTCCTGTCCACTGCCCCGGCGGACCTCCTCGCTCACGAAACGCCAGTCGAATGACGCGTTGTGTGCGACGAAGATGGACCCTCGCAGTCGCTCGAGCACATCACCCGTGATCTCGCGGAACGAGGGCTGGTCGCGCACCATCTCCCACGAGATGTGGGTCAGGGCCGTGATGTACGGCGGGATGGGTCGCCCCGGGTTCACCAACCGTGAGTACACCTCGCCCACGCGGCCGCCCTGCACCTGTACGATGGCGATTTCGGTGATCCGGTCGCCGCCGGCCGCGCGGGTGCCGGTGGTCTCGACGTCGACCACAGCGAACGGCAGGTCCAGCAGCCGCGGCTGGCTGGCCGGCGCCTCGGCCACCACGGCAGGCGCGCCCCTGCCCTGACTTGGCCGCGCCATCGACGGTGGCACTCCCTCCGCCAATGCTCCAGCCGACAGGGTCCAGTGCCCTGTCGGGAGTCGCACGAATTCGGGGTGGCTGCCAAGCAGCGCCAGCGCCATGCGTTCAGCCGCGTCCACCTGCAGCCGTTCCACCTGACAGACGTCCCGCATGAGGGTGACGGCATCGAGCGGCCCGTCAGCCAGGCGACGGGCCGCGCGGGCGGACAGCGTGGTGGGGCGGGGAGAGACTGATGTACCGATCACGTCCGGAAGTTAGCGGGCCGCTGGTAAAACGCGGCGCATCTGCCTAGCTTTGTGAAGATTTTCACAAGCACCAGAGCGCCGCCGTGAAACGTATCGCCGACTCCACCGTCCGCCGCCTGTCGATGTACCTCCGCTATCTGGAGGACCTCGATACCCGCGGACAGCAAACTGCCTCGAGTGATGAACTCGCTCACCTGTGCGGCACCACGCCCGCCCAGGTCCGCAAGGATCTCTCCTTCTTCGGCTCGTTCGGCAAGCGTGGACTCGGCTACCCCGTCCATGAGCTGACGGCCCATCTGCGCGAGATTCTCGGTCTGCAGCGCGAATGGAAGGTCATCATTGTCGGGGCCGGCAAGATCGGCGCGGCGCTCGCGAACTACCGTGGCTTCCGGCAGCGCGGCTTCACCGTGGTGGGCGTCTACGACCACGATCCGGCAAAGGTTGGCAAGGCTTGGGGTGACGCCACCATTCGCTCCATGGACAGCCTCGCCCAGGATATCCAGCGCGAAGAAGCGCCCATCGCCGTGCTCGCCATCCCGGCTGAGAACGCTCAGGCGGTGGTGGACCAGATCGTCGCAGCCGGTATTCGCGCCATTCTGAACTTCGCGCCGACGCAGATCTCGGTGCCGCCGCACGTATCGCTCAAGTCGGTGAACATGGCTATGGAGCTCGAAGGTCTGTCCTTCGCGCTGACCAACGCCGGCCTGCTCGATCAGGGCGCGGCCTGAGACAGCGCCGCCTTCGTTACTCCGTCTGATCGCCTTCGCTGACTTCGTCGGCTGACGGTTCCGTCTCGGAGACGACTGCCTCTGGAGTAGCCCGCAACGCCCGCACGAGTTTCGCGAACTCGGTGGGTGTCAGTGTTTCCGGACGGACTTCGGGCGAAAGACCACACGAGGCCACCACGGCCCCAGCCCGTTCTGCATCGAGTGAAGCCACCGTACGCACGACGCGGATGAGCTGCTTTCGGCGCAGGCCAAAGGCGGCGAGCACAAAACTGCGGAATCGCTTCTCGAGTTCGGGCTCCACCACTGCATCGGCGCGTGGCACCACGCGCACAACGGCCGAGTCGACCGCGGGCGGTGGATTGAACGCACTCGGCGGCACTTTGCGGATCGACTCGACGTGCACCACCGCCTGCAGGTTCACGCTGAGCGCACCGTAGGTCTTGTCGCCCGGAGGCGCCGCCATGCGATCAGCCACTTCCTTCTGCACGAGATACACCGCCACATCGGGGCGAGGTTGTGCGAGCGCGTGGAAGATGATGGGCGTGGTGATGTAGTACGGCACATTGCCGGCCAGCACATACGGTTCGCCGGCGAGTTCGGCCAGATTGGTGTGCAGCACGTCGGCTTCGACGATCTGCACGTGCGGCTTGTCGGCGTAGCGCGCGCGCAGGTGTGCGGCGAGATCCCGATCGATCTCGATGGCGATCACACGCTTTGCACGCGCAACCAGCACGTCGGTCAATGCACCCCGACCAGGGCCAATCTCCACCACCGTCCGTTCCCGCAAATCGCCCAGGGCATCGGCGATACTGTCGAGAACACGGCTGTCCTTGAGGAAGTGCTGCCCGAAGCGCTTGCGCGGCGCGGGCAGACGGTCTCCGCGAGCGGGGCCGCCCGACTTCTTTGGCGGCGGACCGCCCTGCCATCGGCCAAACTTCATGATGCATGCTCCGTCATGCGGTCTACCACCACGACGGTGCAATCGTCGCGAAGAGGGGCCCGACCGGTGTGCGCGTTGAGACGATCGTACACCATGTCCAGAATGGCTTCGGGCGTGTCGTGCGCACCGGTGGTGGCCAGCCATTGCAGGACTTCGGCTTCACCGATGCGACGTCCCGCCATGTCGCGGGCATCGATCACGCCGTCAGTGAGGAAGACGAGACGATCGTCAGCACGCCAGCTCATCACACACTCCTCGATGGGTGCGTCGCTGAAGCCAATAGGCGGCGCGACGGCACCAAGCCGCGTGGTGTGTCCATCGCTGGAGAGCTTGAAGGCGTGCGGATGCCCAGCGTTGGCGAAGCGCAGTTCATTGGCCCGGCTGTCGATGACGGCGTAGCACATGCTGATCGACATTTCGGTGGACATGAGTTCTTCGCGGAGTGACCGCTGCACCGCTTCGATGGCAATGGATGGATCGAACGCGGCCTGCACGTGGATAGCCGCGGCGCTCAAGGCGAGTGCCATGACGAGCGCCGACTGATAGCCGTGGCCGGAGACGTCACCAATGAGTACACCGGTGCGATCACGATCGAGGCGCGCGAGCAGATAGAAGTCACCACCGACACTTTCTGCGGGCACGACCTTTGCCGCCGCACGCGCTTCCGGATGCACGACCTGCGGGCTCGGTAGCAGCTTGAGTTGCAGCTCGTTGGCGAGCCGCATTTCCTGCGCGAGCTGCTGACGCTCCACCGCCGCACGCACCAACGAAGCGTTGTGCATCGCCACGCCAACCTGGGTGCCAATGGCTACCGCCAGTTTGCGATCGCCGCCGGAGAAGGGTGCGCCACCAGGACGACCGGCGAGTACGAGCACACCAAGCGGCACCGCGATGCCCTCGGCACCACGGCGCGTCGGCACAGGGAAAGTACCGGTGATGCCGACGCCGCTGCTCGGACGCGTGATCGCCACGGCCATGAGTGGTGCGGCACCAGCAGCGAGGACGGGATCGGCCAACGAGGCCGCACTGCCGTCTTCGGTGCAGGCGCTGCCGGCGTGATAGGCACGCACCGCAATGTGCGACGCCTGCTCGAGGGAAATGGGCTCGTACACCTCGTCGCGGAGCCCCAACGACGCGATCGGCGCGAGCGTGCCCTGGGCGCGATTCGTCTGCAGGAACACCGCACGGGTGGCGCCCAGCGTAGCGGCGAGTTCGGCGAGCAGCGTGTCGGCGACGTTCTCCACCGACGTGGTACCGCCCAGCAACTCTCCG
>NZ_DASWXE010000105.1:0-4610 GCF_036405635.1 Gemmatimonas sp.
GCAACCCGGTTGTTCACCCCTAAACCCGCACCCCCGCGACCCGTTACCGCTTTGTCCTAAGCAGTCCCCGCCCCGCCGCCTGCTGCATCACCCGATCACCGCTCCAGGCGAGAATCGTCGGGTGCGTCATGCCGAGCTGCGTGACCCAGCGCGGATCACCCAGCCCCACCAGCACCACGGTGCGCTGCAGCGCTTCGGCCTGCTCGATGAGCGACTTCACCGCTGCCACCGTGTCGTCGCGCAGTGTGTGGCGTCCCTTGCCCGGCAGGTAGTCGGCGAACAACGCGATCACGAACGGTCCACCGCTGGCCGGTGTGGGCGCACTCACGATGCGTGCATCGTTGCCGGCGAGGCGCATGGCATCCACGATGCCGGTGCGATCGGCACGACGTCCGATGACATCATCATCGTCGTCGACAATGGCCATTTCGGTGACCACACCCATCGGCGGAATGGGCTCGTGCTCGAGGCGCAGCACCTTGTCGGCCAGCAGCGCGCCCCATGCGGTGTCGGCACCACTCGGACGGCGCCAGTCGTTTGGCGGCGAGGCCCACTGCGCCCACTTGAGACGACGACGCACCGACTGCCGCACACGCTCGGGGTCGAGCGTGCCATCGTCGAGTGCTGTTTCGAGCGCACTCAGCGCGGCTTCGAGTTCGCCCGGATCAAGCAGTACATCGCAGCCTGCACGCAGCGCGAGCACCGCCGCCTCGGCCGGTGTACGCGTGGCCGTCACGGCCGCCAGTGTGAGCGCGTCGGACACCAGCAGGTTGTCGAACTTGAGCTGCTGACGCAGCAACCACTGCAGCATCTCACGCGACAGCGTGGCCGGCTCACGGCTCGAATCGAGCGCGGGGTACGACACATGCGCCGTCATCATGCTGGCCACACCGCCACTGATGGCCGCGCGGAACGGATGCAGATCCAGTTCCTTGAGCTGATCGGCCGGCGTGTCGACGACGGGCAATTCGCGATGCGGATCGGTGGTCACGCGCGCGATACCGGGGAAGTGCTTCGCACACGCGAGCACGCCTTCCGCCTGACAGGCTTCGATCCACGCCGTGACGAGCTGTCCCACCTTGCGTGCATCGTTGCCGAGCGCGCGTGATCCGATGAGCGGATTCTCGGTGAGCATGTCGAGATCACACACCGGGCCGAGATTCCAGTTGACGCCCATGGTGCGCGCTTCACGTGCCGTGAGACGCGCGGCACGGCGCAATGACTCGATATCACCCAGCGCCGTGATGGCCGCGAGTGGCGGCAGACCCGTCGCGCTGGCGAACTGCTGCCCCGCGCCGCGTTCGAGCTCGGCGGCGATGAGCAGCGGATGGCGCGACTTGAGTTGCAGCTCCTTGGCCAGCGCACGCACGCTGTCCTGCTCGCCACCAACGAGCTGAAAACCACCCACACCCAAGGCCAGCGCCTGGTCGATGAGGGGGCGCGCTTCGGCAAAGCCGCGCTCGGGGGTCCAGCGAATGACCGGCAGCAATAGCTGTGCGAGGTCGCGACGCGACTGTTCGCTCATGACGTCAAACTCGGGGCTACGGGGGTAAACGCACCTAGCACACGCGGTGCGCGGGCCCCGGTCGCGGTGGGCACGTTGCCCGGGCGACCAGTGAGATGAAGATAACCAAGAAGCGCGAACGCTACGGCTTCTTTCGCTTCGGCATCGAAAAAGAGATCGTCGAACAGGCGCACCGCTGGCACCGGGCGACCGAATCGCTCGCCGTGCCACATGAACGCGCCCTCGATACAGCGCACCAGGAAGGGGTTGCGCGCACCGCCGCCGGACAGCACCACATCGGCCGGTGACTCGGTGATGAACCGCGTGTATTGGTCACCAATCGTGGCCGCCGTGAAGGCGCAGGCGGTGGCCACGATATCGGCGGGCGCGCCACCCGCCGCCGTGCAGCGCTCGATGAACGCGTCGATGAACGCCGGCGTGAACAGCTCGCGCCCGGTGCTCTTGGGCGGCGCGTCGTGCAGATACGGCAGTTCGAGCATTTCGATCACGATCTTCTCGAGAATGCGCCCAGACCCGGCAATCGCGGCATCCCGATCGAATGGCAGGCCGAACAGCCGCTGCGTCACGCCGTCGATGATCACCACACCGGGGCCAGTGTCGAAGGCGCGCACGATGTCGTTATCGTCGCCACCACCCGGTGGCACGAGCGTCACATTGCCGATGCCACCGATATTCTGCAGTGCACGCCACGCCGTGGGATGCGAGAAGAGCACCCGGTCGGCCATCGGCACGAGCGGTGCACCCTGCCCGCCCACCGCCATGTCGCGCACACGGAAATCGTTGATCACCGCGCAGCCGGTGCGTTCCGCGATGCGGGCCGCATCACCGATCTGCCAGGTGCTGTGTCCGGGTTCATGCCATAGCGTCTGACCATGCGACGCCACGGCCTGCACATCGGCGGCGCTCACACCCGCGCCGCGCATGGCGGCCAGTGCAGCATCACCCAGCCAGTCGCCGAGATCGGCGGACAGACGGCAGTAGTCGCGCGCACTGCCCTGATGCATGGCCGCGAGCAAACGCTCACGCGCCGACGCATCGTAGGCGTGCTGCGTGGCGTGCAACACGTCGGCGTGCACACGTCCGTCGTGCTCGGTGAATCGCACGACCGCCGCACTGATCCCGTCGAGTGATGTCCCCGACATCAACCCGACGAGCACTGCGCCGTCGCGCGGCGCGGGTGCTGTCACGATGCGTGCTCGGCGGCGACGGCCGGCGGAGCGTTGGGCACCACGCGGCGGATCACACCACCTTCGGCGGCGAGTCGTGCATCGGCCGTGGCGGCATCGACACTCAGTGCGTGCATCACGAGCGCGCGCTTCACGCGTCCATCGGCGGCGACCAGCAGGGCGCGTGCATCGTCCCGCGAGATGCCCGTCACCTCCATCACGATGCGCTCGGCGCGGTCCTGCAGCTTCACATTGGTCGCGCGCAGGTCGACCATGAGATTGCCGTAGCTCTTGCCGATGCGGATCATCGCGCCGGTGGTGAGCAGGTTGCACACCAGCTTCGTGGCGGTGCCGGCCTTGAGGCGCGTGGAACCGGTGAGCACTTCGGGACCAACGATGGGCAGCATGTATACATCGGCCACCGCGCGCATGGCCGCGGGCGGCTCGGTGCAGGCGATGAGCGCGGTGGTGGCACCCAGTTCCCGCGCGCGGGCGAGCGCGCCACGCACATAGGGCGTCGTGCCCGATGCCGCGATGCCCACCACCACATCACCGTGTGTGACATCACGCGCATCCATTTCGGCGGCGCCGGCCACCGGATCGTCCTCGGCGCCTTCGATGGGCGTGCGGAGCGCGCGGTCACCGCCGGCAATGATACCGACCACCATGCTCGGGTCGGTGCCGAACGTGGGCGGGCACTCGCTGGCGTCGAGTACCCCCAGGCGTCCCGACGTGCCCGCGCCGATGTACAGCAGGCGGCGTCCCGCGCGGAATGCGGTCTCGATATGCCCGATCGTGGTCGCAATCGCCTCACGCTGCGAGGCCACGGCGTCGGCGACGAGTCGATCTTCGGCGTTGATCTGATCGACGATGTCCAGCGGCGACGCGAGGTCGATATCGACCGTGCGGGGATTGCGCCGTTCCGTGACGCGGGAATCGAGCGTAGGGGTGCTCACGATGACCTGATTGGGGACAGTCCGCACACGAATGAATCCGTGGGTGTCCCCTGCGGAACACGGGCGGTAAGTTGACTGCTGAATCAAAACTAGGACTCAGCTTGTCTCGGAGGCAACCCGGAATGCACGAAGCTGGCGGCGCTGCAATGCTCCACTCACGGACGCGTCGTCATATCGCGGTTCGCCTGTGCGCGACACTCGTGCTGACCCTGGCGTGGCTCGGCGCGGCGGCGCCGCTCGCCGCGCAGATCCGCGGACGCCCACCGGTGCGCCAGCAGAGCAGCCCGTGGTGGATCTCCGGCGGCGCGTCGGCCACGGTGCTTGGCGATATCGCCGACGGCGCCACACAGTCGCGTTGGCGGTTTGGCAACGATCCGCTCTGGCAGATGCGCGGCACCATCGAAAAGGCCACGGACGAGTTCACTACGATCGGACTGGCCGTGTCGTATGGCCGCGTGGACCTGATGCTCGAGCCGCTGAATGATCTGGCTATTGGCTCGCCCAATGGTGTGCAGGATGGCACACCGGGTTGCACGACGGGCTGTGCTGCCGAAACCGAGCTATACACGGCCATGGCGCAGTTTCGCAGCGGCGGCGGCCCGGGATTTCATACGTTCTTCGAAGCACAGGCCGGCGTGACCGCGTTCCGCAATCTGCGCGTGAAGTCAACGCGTATCGCAGTCGGCACCAAGACGATGCAGACCGATCTGAGCGGCACCATCGGTGGTGGGTTTGGCTATACGCTGTCGCCCGGCTTTGCGATCACGCTGGTGCAGGACTTTGGCATGGGCTGGCACGCCAAGGCCGACCGACCCGAGGGCGCCGGCCGCACCTGGCGGGTGCGCAACACACGCGCATCGCTGCGCTTCGCGCTGTAGGCTTCGTGGTACTCCTTCCTTCCTCCTTCCCTTCCCGATGATCGCTTCCTTCGTTTCGGAGCTATCGCGTCGATCGGCCGGCGTG
>NZ_DASWXE010000106.1:0-13575 GCF_036405635.1 Gemmatimonas sp.
ATGGCCACATGATTGTCGTGACCGCAGGCATGCATGACGCCCACTTCGGCGCCCTGCCACTGCGTGCGCACCTTGCTGCGGAACGGCAGGTCGACGAGTTCGGTGACCGGTAGTCCGTCCATGTCGGCACGCAGCGCCACCACCGGGCCCGGCCGACCGCCACGCAGCAACCCCACCACGCCGGTACCGCCCACCCCCGTCTGCACTTCCAGGCCGAGTTGCTTGAGGTGGGCCGCGACCAGCGCCGCCGTCCGCGTTTCCTGACCACTCAACTCGGGATGCTCATGGATGTCGCGCCGCCAGGTCACGACCTTGGGCATCACGCCGGCCAAGCGACTCTCGATGGTTTTGGCCAGCTCAGCAGAGGCTCCACCCTGAGCAACGGCAGTGGCCGGCAACGCCGAACACATCGATGCCGCCGCGAGCATGGTGACGCGACGACGGACCGGGGCGAGAAACGATCGGGCAGAATGGCGGGACATGGCGAGTCGGTGTGAGACGGGACGACGCTACGAAATGCCAGCGCGACATGGGTGCAGCCTAACGAACGTATCGCCGGGCCCGGGTCGGGCGATAGCGCTTCGGCTCGTCAGGGAATTGCCGTTTGCATCTGGCGGCCGTGTGCTGCAGGATCAAAGGGCATCACGCGGCGTCGCAGTGTCTTTCCCGCCGACGTCGCCGCAGGAGACCCGCTCATCAGGAGGAGGGTACTCATGTCCATCGTCCTTCCCACGCCCGACGCTGCCCTCGCGGCGCGCTTCGCTGGCGGTGACGAAAATGCGCTCGCCACATTGTATCGCCAGCAGTACGACGGCCTGCTCTCGGCGGCCCGGCATGTGCTCGGTGACGATCTCGTCCACTACCGCGGACGGGTGGCGCACAAGGCCATGCTCGACGCCTGGGCCGCACGAGACCGCTTCCAGAACGCCATCGCGCTTGGGGCGTTTCTCGAGGAAGCCGTACAGCAGGAAGCGGATGTGCAGCGACGCAAGCATGCCGCACTGCATCACCGCGATCACGGCATGGACAGCGGCTCGCATGTGACCGTGCCGGATATCGAGGAGGCCATGCGGCAGTTGCTGGCAGAGGTCCACGCACCGGCCAAGGATCACGATGTGGCCGTTGCCGAGGCGCGGGCAGTGAAGCGCGCTCACACCAAGGCGCATGTCGAACGCGTGGGTGAGCGTCCCAAGTGGATACCACGCACGATCGGTGCGGCGGCGGTATTCGTGGCGATCTTCTTCTTCCAGCAGTGGATGACCCGCACGAGTGAAGACAAGGCAGTCAATCGTGCGCTGGAAGGTCAGGAAGTGCAGACGCTCTCGTCGGGCAAGGGACAACGCGGCACGCTCACGTTGCGCGACGGCACAAAGGCGACCATGGGCAGTGAATCCAGACTGCGCGTGCCACCCGAGTTTGCCACGAGCCAGCGCACGGTCGCCATTGAAGGCACCGCCACGTTTGCGGTCACGCCAGACGACACGCCGGGTGCGAAGCAGTTTGCCGTGCGCGCCGGTGACCTCACGGTGACGGCTCATGGCACAGTCTTCTCGGTGCGCTACTACCCGGAAGATTCCACGGCCTATGTGCAGGTGAGCGAAGGCACTGTATCGGTACACGATCGTGTGCGCGACACCAAGCAGGAGCTCAAGGCTGGCGAAGGACTCCGGCTGCTTCCCAACGGTACACTGGGACCACTCGAGGGCATGGAGCGGGATGTCGCGCTGGCGTGGACACGCGATAGCATCGTGTTCGACAAGGCGCCACTCAAGATGGTCGTGCCGGAACTGGTGCGCTGGTTCGGCCTGAACGCGCAGCTGGCCGATCCGACCATCGGTGATCGGCCGGTGTCGATGCGCGTGGCGCTGGCGTCTTCGGGTGATGCCACCAAGGCGCTCACGCAGGCCGCCAATCTTGCCATCACGTTCGGCAAGGACGATCGTATCGAGTTCCGCGATGCGAGTGCCGTGCCGGCAACGCCTGCAGTAGCGTCGCGAAAGAAGTAGCGGTCAGCCCGGGAAGATGCCGGTGCTGAGGTAGCGATCGCCACGATCACACACCACGAATACGATCGTGGCGTTCTCTACCTCGGCCGCCACACGCAGGGCGATCACGCAGGCACCGGCCGCCGATGGTCCGCAGAAGATGCCCTCCTCAGCAGCCATGCGACGGGCCATGTCTTCGGCCTCCGCCTGTGTGACCTGCTCGATGCGATCGATGCGCGAGGCGTCGTAGATCTTGGGCTGGTAGGCCGGAGACCATTTCCGGATCCCCGCAATCTGCGAGCCTTCGGCCGGCTGCGCGCCTACGATGGTGATGTCACTGCGCTGTTCCTTGAGGAAGCGCGTGACGCCCATGATGGTGCCCGTGGTGCCCATGGCACTCACGAAGTGCGTGATGCGCCCTTCGGTATCGCGCCAGATCTCCGGGCCGGTGGTGTCGTAGTGCGCGCGCGGATTGTCCGGGTTCGCGAACTGGTCGAGCACATGCCCGTCGCCATTGACCTGCATCTCCATGGCGAGATCGCGCGCGTACTCCATGCCACCCTTCGACGCCGGCGTCAGGATCAACTCGGCGCCGTACGCACGCATGGACGCCCGACGTTCGGCGCTCAGATTGTCGGGCATGATCAGCGTCATGCGATAGCCGGTCATGGCGGCGATCATCGCCATCGCGATGCCGGTGTTGCCACTCGTGGCTTCGATGAGACGGTCACCCGGCCGGATCTCGCCCCGCGCTTCGGCGCCGCGGATCATCGACAACACCGGGCGGTCCTTCACCGAACCACCCGGGTTGTTGCCTTCGAGCTTGCCGAGGATGACGGTGCCACGCGACGTGATGTCGGCGCCCGGCAAACGCTGCAGACGCACCAGCGGTGTGTTGCCGATGGTTTGGTCGATGGTGGCGTATGACGACATCGCGCTCAACTCAGACCGAATTCTTCGCGGGCCTGGCGCGCGGCGCGCTCCGGGGCGTTGGCGAGACGAGCCTCTTCACCTTGCTCGAGGGGCACGAGCGCCATCGCGTCTTCACGCCGCTTGAGCAGCTCCCAGAATTCACCGGCGTCGGGATCGGTGCCCTGATCGGCCGGGAGCAGCGCGTACATGGCCTTGTACATCAGGCTGAACGCAAAGAACAGCGCCAGCATGTCGGGCAACACCAGCACGATGCGCGTAATGGCGTTGACGTTGGCCACCTGATCGTTGAACGCGGGCGTGTTGAAGGGCGCCAACACCATCTTGTAGTTGATGATGTAGTTCACGATGCCGGCCGCGAGGTTGGTCACGCCGATCAGCAGCGCCGAGATCTTCATGGCGCGTTGTACGGTGGACTCATCGAGCAGGCGGTCCATGTGTGCTTCGCGCTCGGGTGTGTCGGGACCCAGGCCCTGCAGGGCAATGGAGCGCGTGACTGGTGTACCGATCAGCGCCGAGACGCCGAAAACGAGAAAGGCCAGCAGGTAGCTCGCGCTGTCCTTGAAGGCGAAGAGCGCGCCGTCGACATACCAGAACGCGAGCGCGCCACGCATGATCGCGGAGGCGCCGCCATATGTGGTGATGAAGTTGAAGCGCCGGCTGATGACGAAGAGGTCGAGCAGCACCCACGCGACAGGCACAAGCGCCGCGGCGAGATAGGCCTGCAACGTCCCCAGCGGGGCGGTGCCGTATTTGAGGATGACCACCGGCGCCACGGCACCGATGAGGATATCCAGCGTGAGCTTGAGCGACTTCGACATGACCTAGGAATCTCGCCCCCGTGGCCCGGCGGTGGTACCCGGGCCTTCAGGCGGGAGCGGTGGACGGACCACCGGCTGACATCAGCGGCGGCTGGACTCCTCGAGCCCGAGCGAGCCATTGAGCCACCGGACAAATGGCGCCATGGCTGCAAAGTGGCGGGCCAGTGTCTTGGGCAGTTGGGGACTGGTCACTTCTTCCACGGTCAGCTCGCACCCGGCCGTAAACGACTGATAGCGCAACCAGTTGGCGGACGGGTGATCGGCCGCAAACCCGCGCGGCGGCCGGGTCAGCATGCCCTCGGTGTCGAGATCACCGAACCGGCGGCGAAACGCTTTGTCCGTGACCAGCTCCTCCCAGCCTTCCAGATCGTCCACGAGCGACTGGCGGATCCTGGCCAGTGCGGGACGCGGAGGCATCCAGATGCCACCACCACAGAACGAGCGTTCCGGCTCGAGGTGGAAATAGAAGCCGGCCCCTCCGTGCGCAGCCTCCCCACCCACGCCATGTCCCGCGTCGCGGTGGAAGAACCAGCAGGCCACGTGCGTCTTGTACGGCGACTTGTCCTTGCTGAAGCGCACATCACGATGAATACGGAACGCCGACTTCTTCGGTGAGCCGATGATCTCCGGCGCGATGGACGCGAGCTGCACGTCCATCTCTTCAATCAATTGGGCGAGCGGCGCCTTGAGATACTGCTCATAGTCGCCGCGATGCTCTTCGAACCATTCCTTGCGGTTGTTCTTCTTGAGACCGCGCAGGAATGTGAAAGCTTTTGGCGAGAACTGCGTGAACCCGTCCATCGGTCTCCCGCTGATGAATTGACGGTGTGTGTACTGAGTCAGGACATGCCGGACGACATCGACCTGGCGATGTCGTTGTCCGATGTGATCGCCGGAAACAGAAAACGCAAAAAGAGCCCCGTGCGCTCGCCCCACGCCCGCTCATCGTGCAGCGCACCGTCCGCTTCCATGTAGTGCAGGTCATCGCCCACACGCCAGCCCAACCGCAGCAGCATGCGATACAACAACCGCGTGCCACGCAGCATCCGATGTTCGGCGGTGCCCACGTCCAGCCAGATGCGGAGATCGGGGCGACGCGCGCCGGTGGTGGCAAGTTGACGCACGATCCATCGATCGTCCCACCACACACTCGGACTGAGCAGGCCCAGTTTGCCGAAGACGGCGGAGTGCGTGAGGCCGAGGTGCAGCGTGAGCAGTCCACCGAGTGAGCTGCCGGCGAGCCCGGTGTCGCGCGGACCGCGCCGTGTGCGCCACTGACGGTCGACCCATGGCTTGATCTCGTACACCAGCATCTGCCCGTATCGGTCGGCATCACCACCGGCGTCGTGCATGCTGTCGCGCGTGGGAGTGTACTCGTCGATGCGATCGCGCCCGGCGTTGCCGATGGCCACAATGATCAGTGGCTCGATCACACGCGCATGCATGAGGGCGCGAGCGGTGGTGTCCACGCCCCACTGCACACCAAACGGCGACATGGGCAGGTCGTCGAATACATTCTGCCCGTCGTGCAGGTACAGCACCGGGTAGCGACGATCGGGGTGTTCATCGTATTCCGGCGGCAGCATGACGGTCACGTCATGCGGATGCTCCAGGAATCGCGAACCGATGCCGGCGAAGTGCAGCAACGAGCCCGCCGTCGTGGGGACTGGTGCGGTGTCGTCGAGGCCGGCGTGGACGTGGTGCATTGGTGAATGCTAATGCACGACGGGAGTACGGACTACGGAACATCGGGTGAGGAGTCAGGTCCCTTCTTCTCATCTCGTCCCTGACCCCTCATCCGTACTTACACCACGCGATCCGGCAATTCCTTGCCCGCCACAAAGGCATCCACATTGAGCATCGCCCGCATGCCCATGTTGGTGCGCGTCTCGATGGTCGCACTGCCAAGGTGCGGCAACAGCACGGCGTTTTCGAGAGTCATGAGCTCTTCGGTGACACGCGGCTCGAACTCGTACACATCGAGGCCCGCGCCGGCGATACGTCCGTTCTTGAGCGCGTCCACGAGCGCCGCTTCGTCCACCACATCACCGCGCGCGGTGTTCACCAGGAACGCGTGAGACGGCATCTGTGCCAGCGTGGTCGCATTGATGAGATGCCGCGTTTCCGGTGTGGCCGGGCAATGCAGCGAGATCACATCCGAGCGTCCCAGCAACGTTTCCAGCGACGACACACGTTCGGCGTCCGCCGGTCCCGCCGTTGCCGGATCGTCGATACGTGGATCGCGCGGCGCGTGATAGATGATCTTCATGCCGAATGCATCGTGCGCCGCCCGGGCGACGGCGCGACCGATACGGCCGTAGCCGATGATGCCCAGCGTCTTGCCACGCAGTGTGCGGCCCAGCATGAACGTCGGACGCAAGCCGCCCCATGTGCCGGTGCGCAGGTGGCGTTCGCCTTCACCAAGGCGGCGCATCACCATCAGCATGAGTGCGATGGCCACATCCGCTGTATCATCGGTGACCACATCGGGTGTATTGCTGGCCATCAGTCCCCCCGCACGCGCCGCTTCCAGGGCGATGTGGTTCACGCCCACGCCCACGTTCGCCAACAGCTTTGCACGACGATTGGGAGTCTCCAGCACGGCCGGCGACCACTTGTCGGTGACTGTGGTGACGACGATGTCCGCATTCTGCAGCGCGGCAGACAACTGCTCGGGCGTGAACGGCGTGTCGGTGGTGTTGAATTCGGCGTCGTAGCGTTCGGCGATATAGGCTTCCATCGTCGAGGGCATCTTGCGCGTCACGATCACGCGCGG
Organism: Gemmatimonas sp.; assembly: GCF_036405635.1. Lineage (GTDB taxonomy): Bacteria > Gemmatimonadota > Gemmatimonadetes > Gemmatimonadales > Gemmatimonadaceae > Gemmatimonas. The sequence continues at coordinate 6,513 of NZ_DASWXE010000106.1, forward strand.
GCGATTGGCGCTCACGAGTTGCCTCCCACGCGCCAGTGCTGCAGTGCGGCGCCCACGCCGCTGCCCAGGGTCACCACCACACCGCTGTCTGCCAGCGCCATCTCGACGCCGGCGAGTGCGCCGGCCAGGGTCAATGCGTTCATGTCTCCGAGGTGTCCGATGCGGAATACCTTCCCCGCCACTTCGCTGAGCCCCGAGCCCAGGGCGATGTCGTAGCGCGTGAAGGCGTGTTCGATGATCGTGCGGGCGTCGATCCCCTCGGGAACCACGACCGCCGTGAGAGAATCCGATGCGATGTCCGGGCGTCGGGCGCATTCATGCAGCCCCCATGCACGCACCGCCGCGCGCACGCCGGTGGCCAGACGATGATGGCGTGCCGCCACCTGCTCCATGCCCTCATCGAGCAGCATGGTGAGGGCTTCGTCGAGACCGTACAGCAGCGACAGGGCCGGTGTGCTGGGGAAGTAGCCCTGCGCGTTGTTGGCACGCATCGCCCGCAGGTCGAAGTACGCGCGCGGCATGGTGCAGCTGTCCACACGGGCGAGTGACTTCTCGCTCATGTACAGGATGCCCAGCCCAGCCGGGAGCATGAAGCCCTTCTGCGAACCGGTGATGGCGCAGTCCACGCCCCACGCATCGAAGCGGAAGTCGAGGCTCGCGATGGAACTCACGCCGTCCACATAGAGCAACGCGGGATGTTTGGCGCGATCCATGGCCGCTCGCACGGCGGCCACATCGCTGGTCACACCGGTGGCCGTTTCATTGTGCACCAGCAGCACACCCTGAATCTCGTGCGCCGTATCGGCGGCCAGTGCGGCTTCGATTTTGGCGGGATCGGCGGCCTCACCCCACGGCTCCTCGATTACATCCACATGATGTCCGAGATTGCGCGCCGTCTGGATGAACAGGTGCGAGAACTGCCCGAAGCGCGGAGCCAACAGGCGCGCGCCCGGATTGAGCGTGTTCACCAACGCGGCTTCCCACATCGCCGACCCCGTGGCCGGGAAGACAAAGGCTTCACCCTTCGTCTGATGCACGACCTGCGGCAGGCGCGAAAGAATCGACCGTGTCAGCGCCGGAAACGTCGACGAACGATGGTCCTCCATCTGCCGGTGCATCGCCCGTTGCAGGCGATCGGGAACCGGCGTGGGGCCGGGGATCTGCAGAAAGTGACGTCCCGCCATGGTGTTGCGAACTCTCGCTGCTGGAGTGGTAGGCGCAATGAAACGGCGTGTCAGCTCGCTGACGACGGGCGATTCGCGTCATCCTTCGCATCGCCCTTCGCGTTGTCATCGCCTTCATCCTGCTCGTCGGTGCTGTCCTCGTCGCCCTCATCATTCGCGTCGTCGCTCGAATCGTCGCTGGCGTCGTCCGCGGCATCATCGGAGGCCTCGTCATCGACTTCACTGGGATCGAGCACCCGCAGGAGACGGCGACACAGTCGTGTCAGTCGCGCCCGCTGTTCACCGCTCAGCTCGCGCATCAGGCTCACGATGGCGTCGGTGCGCGCGGGCGCGGCGTCGGCCAGCATCTTCCGCCCGGCATCGGTGAGGTACACCGAGATGAATCGCCGATCGACGGCATGCCGCTCGCGCCGCACCAGGCCACGTGACTCGAGCGCATCGATGATGGCCGTCATCTGGGCCTTACTGCGCCCCAGCGCTTCGGCCAGCTCCTGCTGGTGCACCGGCCCGCGCTGCTGCAGGGTGTCGAGCACTCCATACTGCGAGGCCGACAGACCGAAGGGATGAACCGCGTCCTCGACACGCGTGGCGGCCATCGAGGCGGCACGCTGCAGGGTTCCGTAGGCTTCGAGCGCGCGACGTCGCTTCTTCTCGCCTTTGCTCATGCAGTCGGGGGTAGGGGCACAGCGGCCACGGAGAACAGGGGAATCGTTCGGTAATGTACAGACCGTGCGCACTTGGCGATTGGCCGTCGAACCAATTGCGACATGCTGTTCGTGCCCAGTCGTGTTGTACCGGCGGCGGACCGTGCCCAATGCAGAACGCCCGCGGTTCCTGTGAACAGGAACACGCGGGCGTTCGGGCTACCGTGAGCAGACACCGCCGGGCGCACGCGCCCGACGGTGCCGCGGAGCAATCAGCTGTTGAGGGCGAAAATCTGACGCGTCTCTTCGGTGGTCAGCACCCAGATGGAGTAGGCGCCAAACGCCGTCCCGAAGGGCCACTTGAAGAGGCGGAACGCCGACACCGCGAGGATGACATAGCGGGCCCACTGCTGGTGGTTGAGCAGCGCGAAGCCCGCGATGAGGCCGAACAGACTGAACAGGCCGATGACAGCGGCAGCGAGCAGACCCGTCACCGTGCCGACGATGACAATGATCGGGTTGAACGTGGCCAGCGAACCGAAGATGCCGCTGAACAACACGCCGGCCGCGACCAGCATGCCGAGTGCGCTGTAGAGCAGGTTGACGAGTCCGACAATCTTGATGTGCGTGCGCACGATGGGGCTCCGGTGAGGGGTCGTGGCGTACCATACGGCTGCGATCGGCCCCGGGATTCAGCCGCCGTCTCCTTCACCGCAAATGAGTGGGACGAGACGTGACCAGCGCTGCGCTCAGGCGCCCCGGCGGCGTCCGTCCACCAGACTGACCAGCGCCACGCCTCCCACGATCACGCTCATGGCAACCCAAGCGAGGCTGGGCAATCGCTCGCCGCCGAGTCCGACGCCGAGCAGCACGGCCACGACCGGGTTTACGTAGGCGTAGGTCCCCACCGCGGTGGGGCTGGCCACCTTGAGCAGCCACATGTAGGTGCTGAACCCGATCAGCGAGCCAAACGTGGCCAGATAGAGCAGTGCGAGAACGGATCCGGTCGATACGCTGTCCGGGGTGACGCGGGTCCATTCGCCCAGCGCCAGCGAGAGCAACAGCATGAGCGTCCCGCCGGCGAGCATCTGCATGGAGATGGCCAGCGCGGCCGATGAAGATTGCTTCGCCGTGCGCGAATAGAGCGATCCCACCGTCCACGACAGCGCGCCGGTGGCCAGCACCACGGCGCCGATGGGATCGACGGCCGCCTGGCGTTCACCACCCACCGGCAACACGAGCAGCCCGACTCCCACGAGACCGATAGCCACGCCGACCACCTGCGCAAGACGCGGCGGCCGGCCCTGCCAGGCTTCACACAACACCAGCCAGAGCGGCACGGTTGCCACGATCACCGACGTGAGCCCCGAACTGACCCGCTGACTGGCCCACGACACCGCGCCATTGCCCACGAACAGCAGCAGCCCACCGATGATGGCCGAAGCGCGCCATTCGGCGAGCGTGGGTCGCAGCGCCCCGCGGGCGCGCATGAATGCATAGAGCGACCCGCCAGCCAGCAGGAAACGCACGGCCCCCATCACGAATGGCGGGATGGTCGCCACGCCCCATTTGATGGCGAGATACGTCGATCCCCAGACCACGTAGATGATCAGGAATCCACCCACCAGCTGCCAGCGCGGCACGGCGGTGGCGGTCCCGCTGTCCGGTGCAGCGGGCGTACTCATGAAAGAATCACTGCCGTTCCGTCGATGCGTGTGACGATGCGTTTGACGATCCGTGGGTCGCGGCGCCGCGACGCAAGGCGCGTAGCGTGGCGTCACCGGCAGCGAGGCCACCGATGAGGATGTACAGATAGAACGTGTAGAAACGCCACCAGAGCAGCGCGGCGGCAAACATCGACGCTGGAATCGCGTCGGAGAGCGTGGCGGCAAAGGCGCCTTCGATGAACCCACCACCGCCGGGGGCCGGCACGACCACACCTCCGTAGAATAGTGCGAGGGGCCACAGCACCAATGGCGCGAGCGAGTCCATCGTCAGCGCGAAGGTGGGGTCGCCGATGAACACGAGGATCGGCAGTGTGGCCACCTTGAACAGCACATGCAGCACCGAGCCGGCGAATGCCAGCAGCATGAGCCCGGGGTTGGCGTGCCGCAGCGACTGCACCGCGCCGCGCAGGGCCCGCAGCGTGTGCTGGACAGTGCGCCACCGGCCCGCGTGCAATCCGATCCGCGTCGCCCATGCGGGCGGTGGTCCGTGGGCATTGCGACGCGAGAGCACCAGCCCAATCGCACCGATAGCCAGCACGAACGTGCTGTAGCCACCCACCAGTCCGAGCAACCCGGTCGTCGAGGCGCCGCGGCCGCGGAAGAGCACCGCCAGCACCACGCACACCAGTGCCAACGACCACATCTCGAGGAAGAGCTCGAGAAACAGCACCAGCACGCGCGAGGCCGGCGGCGTGCCACTCTCGGCCAATACGAGAAACCGCGCGGGTTCGGCGCCCGAACGGGCGGGCGTGATCGCTGCCGCGAAGTCACCGGCCAGACACACCCGGAGCGCAGTACCAAAGCTCAGCGGGATGCCACAGCTACGTGCCGACGCCTGGATCTTGAAGGCCCGCGTGGCGATTTCGGCGGTGACGGTGGCCAGCGCCGCTGCATGCACGGGCCAGGCCAGCCACGGCATCCCTGACGCCGGCCAATGCCCGGCCACCACCCACGCCGACACCGCCAGCATCAGGGCAAAAGAAAGCGCGGTGACGAGCCAGCGTTGCCAGGTCATGCCGCAAGATAGCCGTGCCCGCTGGCGCTCCCCACCGTGGCGCTGTCGATTAGCATCGATTGGCGCAGACCGTTACCTCCCTCCGCTCTTCCCTGCCATGCGCGATCCGTTCTCTTCGCTTTCCCGCCGTCAGTGGCTGCAGGCAGGCCTTGGCCTTGGTGCCACCGCTGCACTGCCCGGACTCCTTCCGGCCCTCGAAGCCACCCGTGTGCTCGGCGGCGTGTCCTACGCGCAGCTGCTGGATCGTCTCGAACAGGACGCAACCACGGCACGACGGGCCGCCGGTCCGGTGCGACTGATGTACAACGAGAATCCGTACGGCATGTCGCCCAAGGCCAAGGACGCGCTCATGGCCAGCTGGATGGAGCACGGTTGGTACGATCCGCCTATCCGCCAACAGGTGCGCGACACCTTCGCGGCGCATGTGGGCGTGCCACCCGAGTATGTGATGGTCACGCAGGGTTCGAGTGAGATCCTGGCGATGCTGGCCATCGCCTATGGCACGGAGGGCGGCGAGATCGTGGTGCCCAACCCCACGTTCGAGGATCTGCCGCGCTACGCGTCGACGCTCAAGGCCACGGTGCGTCAGGTGCCGCTCGACGATCGCATGGATCACGACTTCTACCAGATGGACGCGAAGATCGGCAGCGGCACGAAGCTGGTGTTCGTGTGCAATCCCAACAACCCCACGGCCACACTGCACGACGACGCCACCGTGCGCGATTTCGTGACCACCACGTGCAAGCGCACGCCAGTGATCGTGGACGAGGCGTACATCGATTTCGTGGACGTGCCCGGTCACCGTTCGATGATCGACCTGGTGCTCAAGGGCGAATCGGTGATCGTATCACGCACGGCCAGCAAGATTCACGGATTGGCCGGGCTGCGTGTGGGTTTTGCGGTGGCGCGCCCCGATATCATTGCGCGGTTGGATCGCTACAAGACGGGGGACCCAAACGTGTTTGGCCTGCACGCGGCCAATGCGTCGCTGCGCGACACCGAGTACCAGAGCTTCGTGAAGCAGAAGAACCGCGAGGGACGCACGATGTTGCTCGATGCGCTGCGTTCGGCGGGGCGCAAGGTAACGGCGTCGCAGACCAACTTCGTGTTCTTCCACGCCGGCAAGCCCACAGCCGATGTGCAGAAGTACTTCCTGCAACAGGGCTTTGCCGTGGGACGCGCATTCCCGCCGTATACCGACTGGTGTCGCGTGAGCATCGGCACGCCCGATGAGATGAAGGCGTTCGTGAAGGTGCTGCCGGGGGCGTTTGCGTAGACCGGACTGAAGGGAGGGCAGCAAAGAGTGACTAAGGCGACCAAGGGCGACTAAAAAGGCGACAAAAGGCAACCGCGTTGCGCTGCTGCGCAGCGCGGATAACCGCATGAATTGAAGGGAACACTGCAGGTTGTCTGTCGCGGTGCGCGAGAACATCGAGATCAAGTGCTTTTCTATTGAAAATTATTGGCACCGAACTGATTGCCATTTCCTCCCTTTCATTCATGCTTTGTTCCGCGCTGCGCAGCAGCGCAACGCAGTTGTCCTTTACTGTTGCCCTTCGCAGTTGCCTTTGGCAGTTCTAAACGCCTCTATTGCCCTCGAGGTTTGGCACGCCGCGTGGGCACCGCCGTGAGCGGGTCATCGGGCCATGGGTGCCGCGGATAGCGTCCGCGCAATTCCTTGCGCACTTCGAAGTAGCTGCCCTTCCAGAAGCCAGCGAGATCGCGCGTCACCTGCACCGGACGCTGCGCGGGCGACAGCAGGTGCATGGTGAGCGGCACACGTCCGTCGAACACGGTGGGCGTAGTGATCCAGCCGAAGCATTCCTGCAGCTTCACAGCCAGTACCGGCGCATCGGCCTCGCTGTAGTCCACCGCGATATGCGAACCACTTGGCACTTCGATGTGCGTGGGGGCCAGTCGGTCGAGCGCGGCACGCTGTGACCACGGCACCAACGATGCCAGCGCCTCATGCCAGTCGAGCGCTTCGAGCTGCGACCAGTTGCGCACACCATCGAGGAACGGCCCAAGCCATTCACCCAGCGTGGTGACCAGTGCGCTGCCTGACACGTCGGGCCAGGACACATCGTGGCGATGCAGAAAGGCCATCCGTTCGCGGACTCGCACAGCCCCGTTGGACCAGGGCCACGCGTCTACACCGATACGCTGCAGTTGCGTGAGCACTGTGTCGCGCACGAGGTCTGCGGGCGCATCACGCCACGGCTTCTCCTCGAGCACGAGAGCACCCAACGTCGTGCGTTGCGTGGCCCGCACGGAACGCGTGGATTCATCCCACCATGCGCGCGGCTCGCGCACGTATTGATCCGAAAAATCGGCCGAGATCTCTTCGAGAGTGATGGGCGCGGCGCGCACGATGCGATACTCCGGCGGCTGACCTTCCAGTTCGGCGATGGCCAGCCACGGTGCGTCATGCAATCCGTCGCGCTTTTCCAGCACCGCACCACTGCCATTGCGCATGAGGTAGCGCGGCTCGGT
>NZ_DASWXE010000107.1:0-10271 GCF_036405635.1 Gemmatimonas sp.
TGGGCATCGCCGCTGCAGACCTCAGCACGGGTGAGCTGCGCCTGTTCGGGGCGACCATTGCCGACACGCCGGCCGTGCTGGCCCGTCTCGCACCACGCGAACTGCTGCTGGTGAAGAACACGGCGCATGCCGAGCTCGCGCCGGTGCTGCGTCAGGCCGAGCAGGCGCTGGTGACCTCTCGTGAAGGGTGGGAGTTTGACGCCCAGCTCGCCGCCGATGATCTCTCCCGCCAGTTCGAAATTCGCAGCCTCGAAGGCTTTGGGCTCGGTGCCGATGATGCGGCCGCTGTGGGCGCTGCTGGTGCGCTGCTGCGCTATCTGCGCGAACTGCAGCCGGGCGGCCTGCCGCACCTCGCGCGTCCCACGCTGGAGCGTTCGGGTGGTGTGATGCCGCTCGACGAGATGACACGACGCAATCTCGAGCTGGTGGAGTCGCTGCGTGGTGATCAGCGCGACAACAGTGGCACGCTGCTGTCGGTGCTTGATCGTACCACGACGCCGATGGGGCAGCGGATGCTGCGTCAGTGGCTGTTGGCGCCCCTGCTCGAGCAGCCGGTCATCGAGCAGCGACTCGATGCCGTATCGGCGTTGGTGCGTGATCCCGTGGGTCGCACGGCGCTGCGCGACGCGCTCGATGGTGTGCGTGATGTGGAGCGTCTCGCCAGCAAGGCCGCGGCCGGTCGTGCGACGCCGCGTGAACTCCGCGCACTGGGCGATTCGCTCGCCCGCCTGCCATTGGTGGCGAAGTCGGTGCATGCAGTACTGTCGTCGGGTGCACAGGCGACTGGTGGCGTGCTGTCGACGATGCTGGCCGACTGGGACGATGGGGCGGAAAGCGCCGAACGCCTCACCACCATGCTCGTGGCGCGCCCGCCGCTTACTATCGGCGAAGAAGACACGATTGCGCCGGGTGTGGATGTCGATCTCGACGAACTGCGGGTACTGCGCGATGGCGGCAAGGATGCGATCGCGACCATTCAGCAGCAGGAGCGCGCGCGCACCGGCATTTCGTCGCTCAAGGTCGGCTACAACAAGGTGTTCGGATACTTCCTCGAGATCTCGAACGCCAATCGACACCTCGTACCCGACGACTATCAGCGCCGGCAGACGCTGACCGGCGCCGAACGCTACGTGACACCGGCCCTCAAGGAATACGAGGAGAAGGTGCTCAACGCGGCCGAACGCATCGAGGTGCGCGAGCGCGAATTGTTCGAAGCGTTGCGGCGTGATGTCGGCGTGCAGATCACGCGCTGGCAGCAGGTGGCGCGTCGGGTGGCCACCATCGACGTGCTGGCCTGTTTTGCCGACGTGGCCGAACGGGAGCAATATGTGCGCCCCGAACTGCATGACGGATTTGCGCTGGATATCCGCGCCGGGCGTCATCCGGTGGTGGAGCGCATGATGGCGCGCGAGAAGTTCATCCCGAACGACCTGCAGTTCACCGACGACGCGCAGCTCATTGTGCTCACCGGACCGAACATGGCCGGCAAGAGCACCATTCTGCGGCAGATCGGCCTGATCCAGCTCATGGCCCAGGTGGGCATGTATGTGCCAGCGCGTGAAGCGCGCCTGCCGATCGTGGACCGTCTGTTCACGCGCGTGGGGGCGAGCGACAACCTCGTGCGCGGCCAGAGTACGTTCATGGTGGAGATGAGTGAGACGAGTGCCATTTTGCACACCGCGACCAAGCGTTCGCTCGTACTGCTCGACGAAATCGGACGTGGCACGAGCACGTACGACGGCGTGTCCATCGCGTGGAGCGTGAGCGAGCATCTACACGATGCCATTGGCTGCAAGACCGTATTCGCCACGCACTACCATGAACTCACGCAGCTCGAGAGTGAGTTGAGCGGTGTGCGCAACTTCACCGTGGCTGTCCGCGAGGTGGGCGACCAGGTGTTGTTCCTGCACCGCCTCATTCCCGGTGGTGCGGATCGTTCGTACGGCATCGAGGTGGGTCGACTCGCCGGGTTGCCGTCGCCGGTGATTGCGCGCGCCAAGGAAGTGCTCGCACTGCTCGAAGGCGAAGGTGAACAGATGGCCGCGCGCCTCACGGCCGAAGGCATGCAGGCGCCGCAGAGCACAAAGCGCCGCGGGCCCCGCCTCAAGCACCAGCTGCAGCCGACGGACCAACTGGGTTTCTTCGGCGATGCGCCACCCGCTGTCGATCCGGCGCTCAGTCGTCTGGCCGATGCCGTGGACGCGCTCGAACCCGAGCAGATGACGCCGATGCAGGCGCTCAACACCCTGGCGTCGCTCAAGGAATCGCTTCGTCAGCAACAGCCTGCATCGTGAACTGCGGCATGATGCGATGACCGACGCGCCACGAAAGCCCACCAAGGCGGAACTGGCGGCGGCCGTCACGAAGACGGTGCCGGACCTGCTCGCGCCGGAGCTGCGTGTGCTGTTCTGTGGAATCAATCCCGGACTGTACACATCGGCCGTGGGGCATCATTTCGCGCGGCCGGGCAACCGGTTCTGGCCCGCGCTGCACGGTGCGGGGTTCACCCCGCGGTTGTTCTCGCCCTGGGACGAGCACGAGCTGCTGCCGCTGGGCTACGGCATCACCAACATGGTCGCGCGCACCACGGCCACGGCCGCCGAGTTGTCGGCCGAGGAGTATGTGGCTGGCGGTGAACGCCTGCGCCGGGTGGTGCAGCAGTACCGGCCGCGTGTGGTGGCGTTCATGGGCATCGGCGCATTCCGCACGGCATTTGGAAAGCCCAAGGCCGTCCTGGGGCTGCAACCGGAAACATTGGGTACCACCGCATTGTGGGCTCTGCCCAGCCCCAGCGGTCTCAATGCCAACCACCAACTCGGCGATCTCATCGCGCTATTGCGCGAACTCCGGGTGTGGGTGGAAGCTTCATCCTGACCTTCTCCCTGTCCTTGCCATGCCGCTTCTGACCACGCTCCGCCGCTCCCGCGCCACGTCCATGATGATCCTGCTCGCCACCGCGGGGCTCGTTGGCACGGCTGGTGCATTCGGAGCCTGCGGCGATGCCAGCCACAGCGCGGCGGCAGACAATGACACGCCTGCCGCGGCCCGTACGCCCACCTACACGTTCGATGTGGTGAACGTGTATCCGCACGATCCGGGCGCCTTCACCCAGGGCTTGCAGTGGCACGACAACCGCCTGTTCGAAAGCACCGGTCAGGTGGGCACGTCGGGATTGCGTGAAGTGGACCTCACCAGTGGGCGCGTGGTGCGTCAGCAGCCACTCGAGCAGCCGCACTTTGGCGAAGGCATGGTCATCCTCGGCGACAAGCTCTACCAACTCACCTGGCAGAGTGGCAAGGCGTTCACGTACGACTGGAAGACGTTCACGCGCAACGGTTCGTTCAACTACGACGGTGAGGGCTGGGGTCTCACCACCGACGGCACTTCGCTCATCATGAGCAATGGCTCGTCGAGCATCGTATGGCGCGACCCGAAGACGTTTGCGGTCACGAAGACGTTGGCCGTGACCGATCGGGGTACGCCGGTGGCGGCGATCAACGAACTGGAGTGGGTGAAGGGCGAGATCTGGGCGAACGTGTGGCAGAGCGACTCGATCGCGCGCATTGATCCCAACACGGGCATGGTACTGGGCTGGATCGATCTCTCGAATATCCTGCCCAAGATCGATCGCACCGGAAACGAAGATGTCCTCAACGGCATCGCGTACGATGCCGCCAAGGACCGGATTTTCGTGACGGGCAAGTTGTGGTCCAAGCTCTACGAGATCAGCCTCAAGCCGCGCTGACCGGGCCTGCACAGCGCGTTGCATGTGAGTCGCATGCCGCGCTGCACAGGGAGTGCCGATGACGTCGGACGTCTACCGGATGCGTACCACGGCCCAGCGCATCGTGGACGCCGGCACGCCACCGTTGCTGCTCCACGAGATGAATGCGTTGCCACCCAGCGGAAGGCTGAAGCGCAGGTAGCTGCTTGTGCCACCCGCCAGCAACACCCGTTGCGGCACATTGCTGCGCAATGAGCGTGTGGCGATGGGATACACGCCAAGCGCCGCGCCGCCGCTGAAGCGCAGTCCCGGATAAATGCTGCGGAAGTTCCACGCCGGGATGATGTAGCTGGATGCCAGCGCTGTCGTGGTCGCCGCCGTGTAGTCGTCGGCAATCAGCGCCACGGTCCAATCACGCAGGTAGTCGGCAAACTGGTTGCCCGACAGCACGCCCTGCAGGTTGGCGACGCCGGTGGTGTTGGAATTGACCAATGCGCGGAGGAACCCGGCTTCACCATTCGCGCCCTGCCGCCCCGCCGCGTAGCGCAGGAAGTTCCAGATCGCACCACGCGTGGACAACGAGTCATTGGGTGCGTACGGCGAGTTGGTTTCGGGCGCGATGAGGAAATTGTAGAAGCGCGAGAAGTTCTGCGATGCGTAGTTGCGGAACTGCTCGGAGCGCAGCGTCGTGACGCTGATGTCATTGAGGTTGATGTTCTGCCGCGACGAGAACCCCGCCACGCGGAAGAACAACAGCTCCTCGGCAATGTGCGAGAGCCCTTCATCGAGCCAGGTCAGCTCGTTGGGTGTGGCGCCGGTGTTCACGTACAGGCGCCGCGACGCATTGATCAGGTGTTGCAGCTCGTGGGCGATGGTGGCGAGGTTGAGCAGCGTCACCTCGTCCTTCGTACGCCGATTCCCGTTGATGGTGGCATTGGGATCGGGCACGAGCATGTAGAACATCTCGTTTTCGTTCGACGCGGCGCAGGCCTGCAATCCATTGCGCGCCGTCTTCGGATACAGATCACGCGCAAAGAAGAAACCGCCAATGGTGTAGCCCGCGCCCTGGGGGGTGAGAGCATTCACCGCGCGCGTGTAGAACAGGATGATCTTGCCGTACTGGCTGATGTTGCTTGGTGCGCCGAACGCGCTGGTATCCATCGGATACACCAGCGTGTCGAAGGTGGCGAGGATGCCCGCGTATTCAGCGTCGGTATAACCGCCCGTCGGATTGTCGGTGTCGGTGACGATCACCGCCCGTTGACCCACTGCCGCAACGCGACCGTTGCGCATGTCGGGGGCGCTGCACCCCATGTTGGAATTGACGTTCAGCCGGATGGCATCACCCACTGCCAGGTCGGCGAGCAGCGCGGTGCGGCCGAATGCGGCCCGGTCGGCATGCCAGGCGCGCGCATCGCCCACCAGCGGCGTGAGCTCCCGCTGAGCGATCAGCGATCGCCGCAGCTCGGCATCGGCATTGGCGTCGGTGGTGGCATGAACGGCGGCGCTGCTCTGCGCGTCGAGCAGTGTGCTGCCAGACGAGGCGCTTACATCGGTGAGTGCGGCAAACTGCGGCACGTTGGTGCCTAGGCCGACCACATCCAGTGTGGTCGCCACCCCGAAGTTGGTCGAGGTCGAGATCAGCGTGAGCGCGTATTCGGCACCCGTCAGGTTCAGTCCGGAAATGCACGCAGACACGCCGTTGGTACCGGCTGGCGGGATGTAGACCTCACCCAGCGCCAGGAGGCGTGGCGCGACCAAACCACACACGCTGGCGCCCGCGGGGCCAACCGTCACCGGCACTGTGTCGGCGCGCGTACCGCCTGTTACCACGATGCGAGCGGCCCCCTGGGCGAGCGCTGTCACCAGACCCGTCGTGTTCACCGAGGCGATCCCCGACTCGAGTGACGAGAACGTCACCTCCTGGCCGGTGAGTGGATTGCCGTACTGGTCCCGAACGGTGCCTCTCACGCGCAGCGTGTCGCCGACACCGATGTAGGCGACATCAGGGGTGGCGACCACAACAGCGGCGGGACCGGCAAGGACGGTGGCCGAGAAGACTACCGGATTGAGTCCCGAAACCTGCGCGGTGAGACGGGCGGTTCCCGCGGTGGTGCCCAGCGTCCACAGCGCCGTGGCCACACCACTGCTGTTGGTGGTGGAGACAGTGGGCGTCACCGAACCGGATCCCGCGCCGACGTTCCATTCCACGCGACGGCTGGCCACCGGCTTGTTGTCCTTGTCGGTCACGACCACGGTCAGCGCCGTTGCCAGCGCCACGCCGGCCACACCGGTCTGTTGGTTGCCCGCATCCGCGCGAATGGCCGTGGGTGTGGGACCGGGATCGGTGGTGCCGTCCCCGCCACCGGAGCCACAGGCGGTCAGGGATAGTGCCGTCGACGCGGCCAGCACTACCGACCCGATGGTGCTGCGGGCAGCACGCGAGACCATAGGTGTGGCGATAGGAGCCAGCCAAGGGCGCAACGGGGTCATGAACACAGTCCAGGCAAGAAACGGCAAGCCGTGAATTCCGGCAGATGACACATCGATCGCGGGGCGGGAGACGTGAAGCCCAACCGCTGTTCAGCGGCCGGCGTCACCTCGGCTAAAGATGGACAGCATCACGGCAGATGCGAGGGCGTGCCGCAGTGGCCAGGTGTAGATTGCGTCACTGCGCGAGGATGTGCGTTCGCTGAACCGCGTCCGCCGCATCCCCTCCTGTTCCGTGACCAACTCTGCCATGGCCACCACGCTTCCCGCCGACACCGCGTCGGTCTCCCCCGATGAACACGTGCGGCACCGTCTGCCCTACGACAACGTCCTGGCAACCATCGGATGGACACCGCTCATCCACCTGGCGCGGGTCGCCAAGGGGATTCGTACACCGCTGTTGGGGAAAGCCGACTTCTTCAACCCCGGTGGCAGTGTGAAGGATCGCATCGGCATGCCGATGATCGAGGCGCATGAGGCTGCCGGCACGCTCAAGCCCGGCGGGACCATCGTCGAGGCGACCAGCGGCAACACCGGAGTCGGGCTCGCCATCGCGGCCGCACTCAAGGGCTACCGCTGCATCTTCACGATGCCGGACAAGATGTCGCAGGAAAAAGTACGCCTGCTGAAAGCGTTCGGTGCCGAAGTGATCATCACGCCCACGGCGGTGCCGCCCGACCATCCGCAGAACTACGTGCAGATGGCCAAGCGCATCGTGAAGGAGACGCCGGGCGCGGTGCTGGCCGGCCAGTTTGAGAATCCGGCCAACCCGGCGGCCCACGTGGCCACCACGGGCCCGGAAATCTGGGAACAGACGCAGGGACGCATCACGCACTTCGTCGCGTCAGCGGGCACGGGCGGCACCATCAGCGGCGTGGGTCGCTACCTCAAGAGCAAGAATCCCAACATCAAGATCATCGCCGCCGACCCCATGGGTTCGGTGCTGGCCGAGCTGTGGCGCTCCAAGGGCGAAGGTCATCCCACCGGTGCGCCGTACAAGGTGGAAGGCGTGGGTCAGGACTGCGTACCGGCCACGCTCGATATGAGCGTGATCGACGAGTTCATCTCGGTGAGCGACAAGGACGCGTTCAGCATGGCGCGCCGTCTCACACGTGAAGAAGGCATTTTTGTCGGTGGTTCGGCGGGTCTGATCGCGCATGCCGCACTCACCGTGGCACGTCGTCTCGATGATCCCGATGCCATGGTGGTGACATTCCTCTGCGATACGGGTGAGCGCTACCTGAGCAAGTTGTACAGCGACGAATGGATGCGCGAAAACCAGCTGCTCGATGCGCCGCAGAAGTCCATTGCCGATGTACTGGGCAACAAGGACTCCAGTGCGGCCGCCATCGTGAGCGTGACGCCCGGTGCCACGGTGCGCCAGGCCATTCGCCTGATGGCGCTGCATGATGTGTCGCAGGTGCCGGTCATGGACGGCACGGTGTGCGTGGGCAGCGTGGCCGAGTCGCAGCTCACCACCAAGTCGCTGGCCGACCCCAAGGTGCTCGACCAGACGGTGAGTGATGCGATGGACCAGCCGTTTCCCATCGTCGAAGCAGATCAGGCCGTGGAGAGCGTGGCCAAGCTGCTGTCCAAGAGCAATCGCGCGGTCTTGATGCGCAAGGATGGCGTGATTCAGGGCATCGTGACGCGCTACGATGTGCTCGAATACCTGATGCATCGCGGCTGAGCCGGCGACACGCAGCATCGCAGTAAACGCAGCACCGGCAGGCGGCATCGGATAGAGAGCGATCTCTCACCCCTTGCCGCCTTTGCCTTATGTCGTGGTCTCCGGGTTGTTCACGCGCGCTGCTGCTATCGCTCTTCGTCATGGCAGCTGCGCCGGCCACATTCGATACCGGCACTGTATCGGCCACGGCGCCCATGGGTTCGGCGCGTATGGCACATACGGCCACCGCACTGACCGATGGGCGCGTGTTGGTGGTTGGTGGCTTCGTCGCCGATGGGTCGCCGGTTGGTGCGGAGCTGTTTGACCGCGCGCGCAACCGGTTCACGCCAGCAGCGGCCATGGGCACGGTGCGCCACAGTCACACCGCCACACGACTGGCCGATGGTCGTGTGCTGATTGTGGGCGGCTATGGTCCGGGCAATGCGCCCACCACGCGCGCGGACCTCTTCGATCCGGCCACCAACCGTTTTGTGGCAACCGGCGCACTGCAGCAGCCACGCAGTGGTCATGTTGCCGTGTTGCTTGCCGATGGATCGGTCCTCGTCGCCGGCGGTCTCGGTCCCGACTGGACGTTCCTCGCAAGCGCCGAACGTTATGATCCGGCCACGGGTCGCTTTACGCCTGTTGGCGATATGACCACGGCGCGCGAAAGTCATGTGGCCGTGCGTCTGCGCAGTGGGCGCGTGCTGGTGGTGGGTGGCCATCAGGGGCGGCGCGCCAACATCCAGCTGTTTGCGTCGGCGGAAGAGTATGACCCTGCCACACGACGATTCACGGCGGTGGGTGACATGCAGGTGCGACGCCACAAGCACGACGCTGTGCTCATGGCTGATGGGCAGGTGCTGGTGACCGGTGGTTCCGACGAGCGCGATGATCACGGTGCATACAATCACGCCGAACGCTATGACCCGGCCTCACAGCGCTTCATCAAACTGCCAGCCGTGATGCATCGCAGTCGCTACAAGCATGCCGGCAGTTCGGTGTTGTTGCCCGATGGACGCGTGCTCATTGCCGGCGGAGCAAGCCAGGCCGAGGTGTACGATCCCGTGCGCGGACAGTTCGATCTTGTGGGAGGCCGCACCGACCTGGCTGGCCAGTTCTCCGCTGTGGCGCTGCTGAGCGATGGCTCGGCGCTGATCACCGGCGGCTACAGCAGGGACATCCAACCGCAGGCGCGCGCGTGGATTTTCATGCCATGAGCAGGAAGATGATCTGACACATTGACGCGATTGGGAATGCAGGTTCTGCTCGCTTGTAGCGAGTGAGGAATTGGGGAGATTGTGGTGTATGAATCCTTCGATGCTATCTCATGCTCACAATGCCGTTCGCCTCATCGGTGTTCCCATGGACCTCGGCGCCAGCCGGCGCGGTGTGGACATGGGGCCGAGCGCCATGCGCCTGGCCGCGGTGGCCGAGGCGATTCGGCGTCTCGGCATTGCAGTGACCGACGAGGGCAATGTGCAGGTGCCCGATCGCAGTGAGGTACCCGAGTCCCCGCTTGGGCGCATTGGCGCCATCTCATTGGTGGCGGCAGAACTCGCGGCGCGCACGGCGAACGCGATCCGGCACCGCGAGTGTCCGTTGGTCATCGGTGGAGACCATTCCCTGTCCGTTGGGTCGGTGGCCGGCACCGCCACGGTGATGGCCGAGCGTGGTCAGCGTGTGGGCCTCATCTGGTTCGATGCTCACGCCGATATCAACACGCCCGAGACCACGCTCACCGGCAACGTGCACGGCATGCCCGTGGCACACCTGCTCGGTATGGGCGACGAGCGCCTCGCGCGGATCGCGTCGGTGCACCCGGCAGTGCTTGTGGAGCACCTGGTGTACATCGGCCTGCGTGACCTCGACGAAGCAGAGAAACAGACCATCGCCCGGCTGGGCATTCGGGCGTTCACCATGCGCGACATCGACGAGCGCGGCATGCGGGACGTGATGGACGAAGCCATGCACATCGTCACCCATGGCACGGGTGGTGTGCATGTCTCGCTCGACGCCGACTTCATCGATCCCCGTGAAGCGCCGGGTGTTGGCACACCCGTGCGTGGTGGTGTGAGCCTGCGCGAAGCGCATTTGGCCATGGAAATCATCAACGATTCGCGCGCCATGCTGGCGATGGACCTGGTGGAAATCAATCCGATTCTCGACCGGGCCAATGCCACCGCGGAACTGGCAACCGATCTCGTCGCCAGCGCGTTCGGTCGACGCATTCTTTAGATCAATACTCAGCACGCCGTACAGGAGGAGCTCCACCATGACACTGTCCACGACGCTCAACGCCACGGAAGCGTTCATCGCGCGCGAGGACCGGTGGGGTGCTCACAACTATCGCCCACTCAATCTGGTGATCGCATCCGCGCAGGGCGC
>NZ_DASWXE010000108.1:0-6402 GCF_036405635.1 Gemmatimonas sp.
CACGTTGTCGGGCAGCAGCGATGCGCCTCGCGTGCAGGGTGCCGTACGCATCGATCGCGGACGCATTTACATCAGTCAGCTCGCACAACGGCGCGCGCTCGACCTCAACGACAATTTCGATCTCATCGACACCACGCGCTTCGGTGTGAACGGGCTGCTGCCGTCGGCACCGAATGCCATCATGCAGAATCTGCAGCTCGAGGACGTGCGCATCGGCATTGGTGATGACGTCTGGCTGCGCTCGCCCGAAGCCAATCTCAAGCTCGGTGGCCAGCTGCGTGTGACCCGTTCGGGCTCGCGGGAAGGACGCGGTGCGCGTCTGGCTCTCGCCGATTCGCTCACGGTCGACCGCGGCACCTATCAGCTCAATCTCGGCATCGCCCGCCCGGGCTTCGAGGTGGAGCGTGGATTGGTGCGCTTCTTCGGCGACCCCGATCTCGAACCGTCGCTCGATATCACGGCGCTGCACGTCGTGCGCGAGACACGCCAGAATTCCAATCGACAGGACGTGCGCATTCGCGTGAACATCGGTGGCACGATCAATCGTCCGACGTTGGCGCTGGTCAGCGCGGACAATCCGCCGCTGCCGGAAAGCGACATGCTGAGCTATCTGGTGACCGGCGAACCGGCCTATGCACTTTTGGGAACGCCCTATGCGGAGCAGGGAGCCACGCTCGCCCTGCGCCTCGCGGGATCGTACCTCTCCAGTCGCCTGGCGGGCGGACGCTTCGATGTCGTGCAGGTGGAACCGACCGCGCTCAGTCCCGGTGATGCCGAGAACCTTCGCGTCAATGGACTTGGCATCCTCGCGTCCACTCGCGTGGGCGTGGGCGGGCAGGTGGCCCGCAACACCTACCTGACCTTCAGCACCGGTCTTTGCGGACTCGCCCCACAAACGGGCAGCGGTGATGCGCTGTCATTGTTTGCGCAGGGTCTTGGCGTGAAGGTGGAACGGCGTTTTGATCAAGGACTCAGTGTTGCGCTGGGCCTCGAGCCGGGGTCCAGTGCGCAAGCCTGTGGGCGCCTCGGCATCAGTCGTACCTTCCAGCAGACCCCTCCGCAGATCGGTATCGATTTCTTCCGGTACTGGACGTTCTGACCTGCGGTGGTCGGTTGGGCGGCCCGCATGTTTCTCCCGCCCGCCGCCATTCGTCCTCGTATACCCAATGAATCCCACCACACCCGCTACCGGATCGACGACGAAGTCGATCAATCAGGTGCTCGACGCCATCGATGGCGCCGGGAGCACCGGCGCGCGGGTACAGGCGGCTGCCGACGCGTTGCACGAGATCTGCGGGTTCGCTCGTGTGATGATCTCTCTGCGTGATGCCTCGCTGAATCCCACACTGGGCGCCATGGCGGGCGTGCCCGAGAGCACCGGCGTGATCTCGCTGCCGGAAACCCCATTGCCGGGTGCCGTGTGGCGGCGACGCTTGCCGCACCTCGAGCAGTTTCGAGAGGAAGGGCTCTACGTTCTCGACGGACGAGACGCCTGGGTGGCGCGCGAGTTTTTTGGTTCCGATCCGCTCACGAGCGACGATCCCGCCGAATGGTTGCCCACGGACCTGATCGTCGGGGTACTGCGGGGCACCAATCAGGAGATCCTCGGTTTCGTCAAACTCGCCGGCTCGCGCGATGGGCGTCGCCCCTGCGCCGATCGCATGCGCGATATCGAGACGGTGGTACGCCATCTCGCCGCTCGTGTGGCGTTCGATGCCCTGCAGGTGCTGGCCGAGCAGCGTCACGAACGACTGCAGTTGCTGCAGGAGGCGGGCACATCGCTCACGCGCTCGCTCGACGAACAGGAAATCATGCGCGAGCTGGCCCGTCAGGCGCAGCGTGCCGTGCGCTGTGACGGTGTGGTCGTGTTGGTGCCCGACCTGCAGAACGATGTGCTCAACACCAGCCTGCGCATTGTGCGCGGTGTAGAGCGCCCGCGTGGCGTGATGCGACTGGGCGAAGGGTTGGTGGCCGAAGTCGCGCGCACGGGGCGTCCGGTGCGTGTGGGCGACCGCGATGCGGACCGTGCACGCGAGAAGGCCGGCCTGGCCCCGCCGCTCTCGTTGCATGATGTCATCGGCGAATCGGGAGCGGCCGCGTCCGTCGTGGCGGTGCCGATGCGCGTGGGTATTCGCCTCATCGGTGTGCTGGCGGTGCACTCCACCAACGCCGACATGTACACGGCCGAGGACGAGGAAGTGCTGGCCACGATGGCGTCGCAGGCCGCGACGGCGTTGGCCAATGCGCGCCGGTATGCTGAAAGTGAACGCGAGCGTCGTACCACCGAGGCCCTGGCCGATGTGGCGCGGGCCGTTGGTGAGTCGCTGCGTTTGGGCGAGGTGTTGCGCCTCATCCTCCGGCACTCGGTGTCGTTGCTGGGCGTGGAAGGTGCATGCATTGCGCTGCGTACCGGCGACTATCTGCACATCGTGGCCGCCATCGGCTCGGCCGATGTGTTGAGCGGGGTGCATTTGCCGCTGAATACCAGTCTGCTCGGACGCTGTGTACAGGGCAACGAACTCGTGGTGCTCAACGAGATGAGCAACGAGGCGCCCATCACGCGCACTGTGCAGCAGCTGGCCCGCATACAGCGCATCGTGATGGCGCCGCTGGGAACCGGCCGTGGCACGATCGGCGCCATTGCCGTGATCAACCGCGATCGTCCGTTCGATCAGGACGACGCCAAGGTCATCCAGCGCCTCGCCGACCAGGTGGCCGTGGCCATCGACAACGCGCGTCTCTTCGAGGAGGTCGAGAAGGCCACGCGCGAGTGGAAGCTCGCCTTCGACAGCACGGCCAGCGGCATCGTCGTACTCGAGGAATCGCTCACGGTCAGTCGCTGCAACACGCGCGCGGCGGAACTGTGTGGCACCACCATTCCGGGGCTGCTGGGGCGCCGGTTCCGCGATGTGCTGTTGAGTGCTGGCGAAGGACCGGAGGCTTCGGCTTTCGATACCGCCATCATTCGCGCCATGCGCGACGGCATCTCGGTGCGCGAGACCATTCGCGACCTCGCCAAGGGACGCCTGCTCTCGGTCATCGTCAGTGCACACCCGGGTGGTGGGTGCGTGGTGAGTTTCGACGATGTCACCGAAACGGCGCGTCTTGCCGAACAGCATCGCAACGTGCTCGAGACGGTGTCCGACGCGATTGTGATCACGGGGCTGAATGGCGAAGTGTTGTTCGCCAACCCCGCCGCCAAGTTGCTTTTCCAGCGCGACAACCTCGATGAAGTGCCCGCCAGTGAGATGGTCCCGCCCGAATGGCTGTCCACGGTCACCACGGCCGAAACTGCGGTACGACGGGGCGAGCGTGTGCGGTACGAGTGCGAGGTGATCCGTGCTGACGGTTCGCGGCGCGTGGTGCAGGTGAGTTCCACACCGCTCATCGAGCTCGGCGACATCCGCGGCACCGTGGCGTGCTTGCGCGACCTGACCGACCAGCGCGCCGATGCCCTCGCACGCGAGCGCTCTGAAGTGCTGTACTCGCGCCTGGTAGACAGCGCCAGCGATGCCATTTTTACGGTCGATCTCGATGGCCGCTTCACCTCGGTGAATCAGTGCCTGCTCGACGAAACCGGACTGCGGCGTGAACAGGTGATTGGCATGCACTTCACCAATCTGGTGGACAATGTCGATCATCCGCAGGCATTGCAGGCCATCCAGGCCACGTTGGGTGGGCAACGTTTGCGGTTGCACATCCGCTGCCTGAGCTTCACCGGTCCGCGCATGGCGATGGTCACGTCGGCACCCATTCATGCGTCGGGGCAGGTGGTTGGGGCGCTGGCCATCGTACGTGACGTGACCAACGACGAGATCCAGCGCGAGGCGCAGCTGCAGCAGGCCCGTCTGGCGGCCGTCGGCCAGTCGCTTGGACGCGTGGCCAACGAGTTGAACAACCCGCTCGCGAGCCTGCTCGCGGTCGCTGAGTTGCACGTGACGTCGCCGCAGCTCATCGACGACGACCGTCGGGCGATGCAGCAGATGGTGGAAGAAGCGCGCCGTGCGTCGCGCATCGTGAACCAACTGCTCGACACCACCGGCGAGGCCCCGCAGATCGGTGGGCGTCGCTCGGCGCTCGATCTGGGCACCGTGTTGCGCCGTGCGCTCGACCTGTTCAGCCACAGCTTCAAGGCGCAGAGCATCGGTGTGTCCACCATGCTCGAGTCGGCATTGCCCATGGTGCATGGTGATCCGTTGCAGCTGCAGCAGGTCGTGTCCAATCTGCTCACCAACGCGGAGCAGGCGCTGGCCGAGTGCAGTGGCGATCGTGTGCTCGAGCTGGAAGCGCGTGCTGATGGTGAGACGGTGCTGCTCACCGTTCGTGACAACGGCCCCGGCATCCTGCCGCAGCATTTGCGTCGTGTCATCGAGCCGATGTTCACCACCCGCTCAGCCCGTGGCCAGCGAGGGTTGGGGCTCACGATCGCTCACGCCATCGTGCGGGATCATGGCGGCCAGCTGGATGTGCTCTCCCGGTTCGGCGAGGGCGTCACGGCCATTGTGCGGCTGCCCGTTGCCGGCGCACCCGCATTGGCAGATCGCCGACTCACGCCCCGCAGCACCGAAGCGGTCAGCGCGATCACCGAAGCGCTGGCGCGTCCCGGGATGTCCCGCTCCACTCCGATCGCGTCACCGGCCACGTTGCCGCGTCCAGCGGCGCCCGTCTCGGGTTCGACGATCCTGCTGCTCGAGGACGAGGCCACCCTGCGTTCGGCGATCAGCCGGTTCCTGCGCACGCTGGGTTATGAAGTCGACGTGGCACAGGACGGTCGCGCCGCGTTGGACGCGCTGCATGCCCGCAGCTACGACCTCATTCTGTTGGACCTGCGCATGCAGGGCATCACCGGTGAGGATGTATACGAGACCATGATCGACTCGTATCCCGAGCAGGCCGCGCGCGTGGTGTTCATGACGGGTGACATGCACAGTGATCATGCCGCGCGGTTTGTGCGGCAGACGGGACGCCCGGTGCTGGCCAAGCCGTTCACGCTCACCGAGCTCGACGCGCGTCTCCGCCAGATTCTCGGCGACCCGAAGTAGGCTCTTCGTTGCTCATCCGACACATCGCATGACCGATCCCTTGCAGTCGAACAGCGATCGCCGCACGGTGCGCACGCCTGTCGCGCCATTGCTCGGCGAACCGCGCATCTCCACCGCACTCACGTCGCAGCTGCTTGCGGGTGAAGTGGTGGACGTCATCGATGGGCGCGGCGATTGGATGCAGGTGCGCGGCATGGACGGCTACGAAGGCTGGACCCATGTCGGCTACCTCGCGCCCAGCGGCGGCGGCGAAGGCACCTGGCGCTGGTCGCTGGGCTGTCTGGTGCGCGAAGCGAATGGCGTGGTGCATTGGTTGCCTCTCGGTGCCCGCATCGCTGCAGCCACAGACGTCATGGAAGGACTCGCGATTCCAGCCGACGCCCGCGCCCCGCGATTCCTGCCGGAGCCCGGGGCAATCGCGGCCAGTGCGGCTTCGCTGTTCAGCGGCGCGAGTTACCTGTGGGGTGGCGTCACGCCGTGGGGCGTGGACTGCTCTGGGCTGGTGCAGCGCATTGCGCTGTTGCACGGTGTGCCGCTCCCGCGCGACGCGTGGCAGCAGGCACTGGCCAGCGATCCGGTTGGTGCGGATGCTGAGGATGCCCATCAGCCGGCCGATCTGTTGTTCTTCTCCGATCGTGAAGATCGCCGCATCACGCACGTGGGCATGGCGCTGGGCGACGGACGCATGGTGCACAGCGCACTGGCGCGTGGCGGCGTGACGATCGAGCAGCTGGCGGCGGACGATCCCTACGTGGCCCGTCTCAGGGCCCAGTGCACCGGCGTGCACCGGATGCGCCTGACCTGAAAGCGCAAACACCACAGCAATGACGGCGTCGTCAGAGGGTCTGACGACGCCGTTGTCATTCAGCTCATCATCTGCCCAGTGGCCGGCGGCACCATCGGTGCGGCGCCACCGCGCACATGCAGCACGGCGATCGTCTGCGGCCGCTCGTCGATGGTGACCGTCATGCGGTAGTCGCCCACGATATCGAGTGGCAGGTCGAGCTGCACGATGATCGGCATATCGACTTCGGTGGCATTCGACACCGGCGGACCGATTTCGAGCTCGGCCTGTGATGTCCAGAGCTCTACCCCACGCGGGTTGGTCCAACGCAGCGCAAGCTGATGGGTGCCCTGGTCGGCCGGTGAGGCCTTGAGGCGCAACACCAGCGTGCCGCGTGGGTGCAGGCTGGGGAACTGGCCCACATGGACCGAGTCGAAGATGCCCAGGATGTTGAGCTTCCCTTCCTGGGAGATGTTCGCGGCGTCGGCGAAGAGCGCAAAGGTGACGTTCATCCCCCAACCTAACGGCGCTACCAGCGGTCGGCACGGTCCGCCTAGATTGCGGGATGCCCTCTGA
>NZ_DASWXE010000109.1:0-8772 GCF_036405635.1 Gemmatimonas sp.
CGCTGCTCAAGCGGGCCATGGCCCAGGCGAGTTTTCCCTTTCTCGCCGCGAACGTCCAGAACGCCAACGGCAGCAACTTCGTGGCGCCATGGACGATGGTCACGCGGACCGGGATCAAGGTGGCGATCGTGGGTGGCACCACACCCGGCTCGATGGTGTGGGATCGTGACAACCTGAAAGCGGCCGGCGTGACGGTGTCCGACATCGTGCCGGCGGTGAAGTCGTCTGTCGCTGCGGCGCGCCGAGCAAAGGCCGATGTGGTGATCGTGCTGCTGCACTCCGGCCTCGCCGAACCCGCAACATACGACACCGTGGCGACGGGATTGCCGTCGGAGAATGTATCGGCGCGTATACCGAAGGAGATTCCGGGCGTCGATGTGGTGGTGTTCGGGCATTCCCACCGTGAGGTGGTGGACACCACGATTGGCGGTGCGTTGGTCATGCAGGCGCGCAACTGGGCGGGCTCGGTGGGACTGGGCACGCTGTCCATGGAGAAGGTGAAGGGCAAGTGGACGGTGGCCGCGCGCCGCGGTGAGCGCGTGCTGGTGACCAAGCACAAGGAGTCCCCAGCGGTACTGGCGGCGTCGGCGCGTACCCACGAGACCACGCGTCAGTGGGTGCAGGGCACGGTGGGACAGACCAGCGTGGCGTGGCGGGCCGACAGTGCGCGCGTCGCCGACGTGCCGCTCATGGATCTGGTGGCCGAAGTGATGATCCGCGAAACCAAGGCGGACCTCGCAGCGGTGTCGGCGTTCTCGCTCGAGGCCTCGTTGCCCGCTGGTGGCATCACGCGCGCGATGATCTCGCGCCTGTACCCGTACGACAACACGCTGCGTGCCGTACGCATCACCGGCGCGCAGTTGCGTGCCTACCTCGAGTACTCGTCGCGGTACTACCGCACACTCACACCGGCCGGCGAGGCGCCGTCCAACGGCATCGTCGATCAGGCAGTGGCCGGCTACAACTTCGACATCATCGCCGGCGCGGACTATGTGCTCGACCTGCGGCAGCCGATCGGTCAGCGCGTCACGCGCCTGCAGTATCGTGGCCGCGACGTGGCGCCCACCGACTCGTTCACGCTGGCCGTGAACAACTATCGACAGTCGGGCGGGGGCGGTTATGCCATGCTGGCCAACGCGCCCGTGGTGTACGAGCGCGATACCGAGATCCGTCAGATGATCATCGATGAGATCGAGCGCACCAAGACCATCGAACCCGCACAGTACTTCAAGAACAACTGGTCCATCGAGCCGACTGCCGCGCGCGAGCTGATCCTGCGCGAGCAACTGCGTGGACGTCGCGCCGAAGCGGGCGGTCGGTCGTCGGCGTCAGCGATGGTGGGCACGCCCGGGCAGCGCATGCTGCGCGTGATCGCCATGAGCGACTTCCACGCCCAGCTCAAGCCGCGATTCGATGGCGCCAATCCGATGGGTGGTGCGGTGGCGCTGTCCGCGGCGCTGCGCAAGGCACAGGGCGAGTGCGTGGCGCCGGCCTGTGAGAGCGTCATCATCGATGCCGGCGATCTCTTTACTGGCACGCCGGCGTCGGACTGGGATTCGGGCCACCCCACGGTGGGTGTGGTGAACCGCTTCGATATTGCGGCCGGCGCGCTGGGCAATCACGAGTTCGATTTTTCGCAGGACACGCTCAAGGTGCGCATGCGTGAACTGCGGCACGCCGTGCTCGGCGCCAATGTGCGCGGCACTGATGGCAAACTACCCTCGTGGATCAAGGCCGACACGATCGTGCAGCGTGGCAATGTGCGCATCGGCATCGTCGGGGCGGCCGGTACGCACACGTCGACCTCGGCGGCGCGTCGCAAGGTGGCTGGGCTCACCTTCATCGACCCGCTCCCCGTGTATCAGCAACGCGCCAAGGCACTCCGCGCAGCCGGTGCACAGGTGATTCTGTTTGTCGTGCACGATGGCGGCCGGTGCGAACGTGATCGACCCACCGTATGCGAAGGTGAAGGGATTGCACTGGGCAAGCGGGTGGCTGCGCTCGGTGCAGAACGTCCGGATGCCTACATCATGGGCCACGCCCACGTGAACCTGACGTTCGATTTCGAGGGCATGCCGGCCGTTGAGCCCACGTCGAGCGGGCGTGGCATTGTCGTCATCGACCTGCCGATCGGCGGTGGCACGGCCCGTACAGAAATTCGTCCCGTGCGCGGCGATGTCACGGAGGGCGCGGAGTCGTCGGTGGACTCCATCGTGCGTGTCGCCACCGCGCGCTCGGAAGCAAAAGAGCAGCAGGCGGTCGCGACGATCGGGATGGAACTGCGGCGACGGGGCAATCAGTATCCACTGGGTAACCTCGTGGCGGATGCAGCCCGCACGATGGGCGCCGGCGATGTGGGTATGATCAACAACGGTGGCATCCGCATCGATGTACGTGAGGGACCGTTGACGTTCGGTGGGGTGCACCTCATCAGCCCGTTCGGCAATGTGCTCACCCGCATGCGGGTGCGCGGCCGTGACCTCAAGGCGATGATGGAGCGCACGTTCGAGAAGTCGGTGCCGAACGCTCACGTGAGCGGCTTGCTGATCGAGTACGATTCGTCGCGGGCTCAGGGTGAACGGATCGTGCGTATGACGATGGCGGACGGCGCCGCCATCCAGCCTGAGCGCATCTATGCCGTGATCATGAACGACTTCATGATCGATGACCTGTACATGGACCTGCAGAAGTCGGCGGTCTCAGTGGAGTACCTGCCGCTGCGTGACAGCGACGCGATGGCGGAGTACCTGCGCCGCCAGCCGCAGCCCGTCCGGGCAGATACCGCGGTGCGCATTCGTCCGGTGACCGGGGGAGCACGTTGATGGAAGCAATCGAAGTTCGTGCGTTCGTGAATGAACGCGGTGTGAGTGTGCCTGCTGGTTCCACGGCGCTCGATGCGGTTCGCGCCTTGCTGCCGGCATCGGCCGATGAGATCACCGCCGGCACGGCGCGGTTGACTGACAGCCGTGGCCTGCCGGTGGATGCCCACCAGGCGCTGGTGAATGGCGCGATCTACCGGGTCGTGCCGGTGCGCGAGCGTCTGGCTGACACGGATGGCGCGGCATGAGTGTCGACGCTGCCGCACTCGCGGAACTCATTCATCGGCTGCCCAAGGCCGAACTGCATTGCCACCTCGACGGCTCGTTGCGCCCCGGTACCCTGATGGAGCTGTCTGCGGCACGAGGCATCGCGCTGCCGGCGTCCACCCCGGATGCGCTGGCCACGTGGATGCGCGTGGATGACGCCCGGAATCTCGAGGAATACCTGGCGCGCTTTGGCGTCACGCTCGCGGTCATGCAGTCGGCCGCCGAGCTGGAACGGGTGGCCCACGAGTTTGTGCTCGACGCGGCGCTCGATGGGGTGCGCTACATCGAGGCGCGCTTCTGCCCCGCGCTCAATGTGCGCGATGGCCTGTCGCTCCCCGATGTCATGGACGCCGTGCTGCGCGGCCTCGCCCGCGGTGAGCGTGAGACCGGGACGGTGGCGCGCGTGATTGTGTGCGCGCTGCGCAGCTTCCCATGGCCACACGCCATGGAGATGGCTGAACTGGCAGTCGCGTATCGTGACCGCGGTGTGGTGGCCTTCGACCTGGCCGGTGGTGAGCTGGGCAATCCGGCTGAGGTGCATGCGGGCGCTTTCGATCATGCGCGCGCGGCCAACCTCGCGGTCACGGTACACGCCGGTGAAGGCGATGGTGCGACCTCCATCGCCCAGGCCGTGCACCGCTGCGCCGCCGATCGCATCGGGCATGGCACACGGCTGTTTGAAGATCCTTCGCTCGAAGCCTATGTGGTCGATCGTCGGATCGCGCTCGAAGTGTGCCCCACCAGCAATGTGCAGACGCGGGTG
Source organism: Gemmatimonas sp. (assembly GCF_036405635.1). GTDB lineage: Bacteria > Gemmatimonadota > Gemmatimonadetes > Gemmatimonadales > Gemmatimonadaceae > Gemmatimonas. The sequence goes on from NZ_DASWXE010000109.1 coordinate 3,850, forward strand.
GCGCACACGTTCGCCGAACACCCGCTGGCCCGCTACGTCTCGTTGGGCGGGCTGGTCACCATCAACACGGACAACCGGTTGATGAGTGGTGTGTCGCTCAGCGATGAATTCCGGCACTGTGCCACGCAACTGCTTTTCAGTGCGGACACGCTGGCCACGCTCGCGCTGAACGCCTTCGATGCGGCCTTCATTGCCTGGCCTGACCGCCAACGGCTGCGCACCACAGCGGCCCGCGATATCGAGACCTGGCTCGTCGACGCCCGTCGCCTTATTGGAGTGGCTGCATGAGCACACGCGCATTCGAGACCGCTATGCACGAATCCCGGCCCCAGACCGTTGGCGCCGGTGCCGCGCGCATCGCGGCCGACTACATCCGCCATCGCGTGGGAGAGGCGTGGGCCACACCGGTGTGCGGCATCGTACTCGGTTCGGGGCTCGGCGGTCTGGCGGATCGCATTGCCAATGCGGTGCGCATTCCGTTTTCGCATGTGCCCGGGTTTCCCACCGCCACGGTGGCGGGGCACGCGGGACAGTTGCTGGTGGGTACGCTGGCCGATCGGCCGGTGGTGGCGTTGGCTGGCCGGTTTCACATGTACGAAGGGCACGAAGCGGCGCTGGCGGCGTTCCCCGTGCGTGTGCTGCACGCTCTTGGCGCACCGGTCTACATCGCCTCCAACGCGGCCGGCGGTGTGCGGCGCACCTTCTCAGCGGGCGACCTCATGCTGATTGCCGATCACATGAATCTCATGTTCCGCAATCCGCTCATCGGCAGCACAGAGCCCGGTGACGAGCGCTTCCCCGACATGTCCGATCCATACGATCCGGAGCTTCGCAAAAACATGCGGGCGGCGGCGCAGGTGGTCGGTGTGCCGTTGCACGAGGGTGTGTACTGCGGACTGTTGGGGCCCACCTACGAGACGCCGGCCGAAGTGCGCATGCTCGAGCGCATGGGCGTGGATGCGGTGGGTATGTCCACTGTGCCCGAGGTGATCGTGGCGCGTGCGCTGGGGATGCGCGCGGTGGCCGTCTCCTGCATCACCAACAAGGCGGCCGGGCTTTCACACGAAAAGCTGTCGCACGCAGAAGTGATGGAAGCCGGCAAAGCCGTCGCCGGTCAGTTCGAAGCGCTCATCGCGGAATTCGTACGAGAACTGCCCGCCGCATCCTGAGGACACGGCGGGCAGTCGGTACAACTCGACCCGGGGCCAGCTGATCAGCGACGCGCGGGTGTGCGTGGCAGGCTGGCCAACCGGCGCTTGAATGCCTGGAATGCCGGCGAGTCGCGTGAGAGGGAACTGAGCACGACCTTGTCCAGCTTCGCGATCTCCTCTTCGGTGGTCTGGATGCGGCTTTCTTCGATGGGGTGGGAGGCGAAGAACCCTTCCACCGCCGAGGGGTTGTTCTGCCGCTCGGCGAGCAGGATGCGGAACATGCTGGGCATGCCACGCGGGTCGATGCCCGAACGGGTGACATACTTCACGCCGAAGCGATCCGCTTCCGTTTCATCGTCGCGACTGAACTTCGCGAAACCGGCCTGCGCCAATACCTGCACGCCAGCGCCTGCGGCGCCCTGGCAAATGGACGGGGCAAAGATGCAGCCGATGCTCATGCCCGCATTGGCTCGTTGCGCGGCCGCCATCTGCTTCATGCTGTGACGCTGCGTGACGTGGGCAATTTCATGGCCGATCACGCCGGCCAGTTCGGACATGTTGGTGGACTTCTCGATCAGGCCGCGGTTCACATAGATGTGTCCACCCGGCACGGCGAAGGCGTTGATGTCGCCCTGATCGACGACGTTGAAGTGCCACGTCAGACTGCGGTCATCCACGACGCGGGCGATCGAGTCACCCAGCACGTTGATGTAGCGCACCACTTCGGGATCACGCACGATGGGCAACTCCCGCTCGATCTGCTGTGCGTAGTCGTTGCCCATCGCGACTTCCTGACTCGTATTCGGCACGCAGCCGGCAAACATGATCCCGGCGCCAAGCAGCATCGCGGTCCACATCGTGGACCGGATGACTGTCGTCGCCCATGCACCGTTCGTGCGATTCTGATGGCTCGTTGTCATGGTTTCCTCGCGCATGTGCTGCTATCGTTGCAGGCGACACCCTGCAGGTTGACGGGTTCTACCCGCACCCGTCGGATTTGCGCCACCAGGTGCCCTGAACGGCCCTGAAGCCCCCGGAAGCTGCCGTGAAGCTACTGACCCTCGCCAGAGACCTACAGCGCCGGAAGGGCCGTGAGCGGCAACAGCGCTTCGTGGCGGAGGGGACGCGCACGGTCGAGACACTGCTCGCGTCCGGCTTGCCGGTGACGGGAGTGCTGGTGGGGGCCAGTGGGCTGGCAGATGTCCGCACGGCGGCTTTGGTGACTGTGGCCCGGCAACGGGAGATCCCGGTCCTGGAGCTGAGCGACGACGACCTGCTCAGCGCGGCGGACACCGAGTCGCCGCAGGGTGTCCTGGCGGTCGCCCCCATTCCCGACCACCGCCTGCCGGCCCCGATGCCCTCCAAGGCCCGCGTGCTGGTGCTCGACGCCCTCCAGGATCCCGGGAACGTGGGCACGGTCATCAGGACCGCGGCCGCGCTCGGCGTGACCGCCACCATCGCACTGCCGGGCACCGTGGACCTGTGGAATGCCAAGGTCGTGCGCGGCGCGATGGGAGCTCTGTTTCACCACCCGGCCTTTGCCCTCTCCTGGCAGGACTGTTCGGCCACCCTCGCGCCGCATGGTTTCGAAGTCATGGCCGCCGACACGGACGGGGATGCCTTGGAGACGCTGATCGGGGGAGTGGTGCCCGACCGGGTGGCACTGGTGGTCAGCAACGAAGGGGCCGGATTGTCCGCACACATCGCGGCCGACATCACCCGACGGGTGTCCATTCCGATGGAGCCCGACGTCGAATCCCTGAACGTCGGTGTCGCCACCGGTATCCTGCTGCACGCGCTGCGCGCCGGACAGGCTACCCCTCGATGATGCTGGTCACGCCGGTTGCCGCATCGAATCGTGGCGCTGGCCCCTCCTGATTCGTCTTGCACACATGTTTGACGATATCGAATACCACGGAGCCCTGACGGCGGGATTGCTGCACGCCCTGCCGATCATGGAACAGCTCCTCGTGCTGCTGCCGGTCTTCATCCTCGGCGCGGCCATCGGGTCGTTCCTGAACGTGTGCATCGCGCGCTGGCCGCTGGACATGAGCGTGGTGAAGCCGCGTTCGCGCTGTCCGCGCTGCGAACGTCCCATCGCGTCGTACGAGAACATTCCGCTGCTCAGCTGGGTGTTGCTGCGCGGCAAGTGCCGAGGCTGTGCCCTGCCGATCTCCATTCAGTATCCACTCGTGGAGTTGCTGGTGGCGCTGGCCTGGGTGGCCTGTGTCTACGCGTTCGGCGTGACCTTCGAAGCGCTGCGGGTGGCGTTGTTCGGCACGGTGCTCTTTGGCATCGCGGTGACGGACGCCAAGCACTACCTGATCCCTGACGGCTTCACGATCACGGGGCTGGTGCTCGTGCTGGGATTCGCCATCGCCAACTTCTTCATGCAGCATCCCTCGCATTTTGTCTCGGCATGGCCCGCCATTCTGGGGGCCTGCGTGGGCGCTGGTGCGATCACGCTGATCGGCTGGCTCGCCGAGGTGATCATGAAGCGCGAGGCCATGGGCTTTGGTGACACCACCCTCATGGCGGTGGTGGGTGCTGCGGTGGGGGCAGAGCGTGCCTTGCTCACCATCATTGCCGGCGCCTTTGTGGGCGCCGTGGTGTTCCTGCTCATCGTGGGCCCCATCGTGAAGGTGCGCAACGCACGTCGTGGTGAACCCTTTGCGTTCCCCGATGTACCATTCGGGGTGTTCCTTGCGCCTGCCGCGATGCTGATCTTGCTTTGGGGAGAGGCGCTGATCACCTGGTACGTGCAGCGCGCCTTCCCAGCCTGAGTCGTCGACATGCCCGAGCCCCTTCAGACGGTGCGCACCCCGCTGCGCGCCTCGCTTCGTCGTTTCCGCACACCGCTTGCCCTCTCCGCGCTGCTGTTCGCTGCGGCCTGTGGGGAGAAGAAAGCAGTCGGTGACGGTCCGTACGCCGACCTCGTGGCCAAGTATGTGCCGCGCATCGAGAAGGAGCTCGGGCTGCCCTTCAAGACGCCGCCCAAGCTCGAGACGCGTTCGCGTGACGACGTCGCGAAGTTCGTGCGACACCAGCTCGACAGCGAGCGGGGCAAACAGCAGATCGCGGGGCAGGAGGGCGTCTACCGCATCCTCGGCCTCATCCCCGACACGCTGCAACTCGCCTCACTGTTGCAGCGGCTGCTCGAGGAGCAGATCGTAGGGTACTACGATCCCGCCACGAAGGTACTCTATGTGGTTGATGGTGCACCGAGTGCGCTGATCGACCAGACGGTGGCCCACGAGCTCGTGCACGCCCTGCAGGATCAGTACATCAAGATCGACTCCATCCAATCCGCCACGGGCGATGCCGACCGTCAGGTCGCCGCCCAGGCTGTGCTCGAAGGACAGGCGGTCTTCATGCAGCTGCGCGTCGATCCCAATGCCAGCCCGATGCTCCGGATGCCGGGTGGATGGGACCGCATCCGCGATCTGATTCGCGATGGTTCGGTGGGCATGCCGGTGTTCGGCTCCTCGCCGCGCGCCATTCGCGAAGGGCTGTTGTTCCCGTATCTGGGCGGGGCCGACTTCGTGCGGCGTTTCATCGGCCAGCGCCCCGAGAAGGAGCTGCTCACCGATCTGCCCATCAGCACCAAGCAGATCCTGAGCGACCGCGCCTACTTTACGGCCACGCCGGGCGAACGGGATGTGCCGGTCGAGGTGTCGTTGCCAGCGCCGCGTCGTGGAAGCGTGGTGTTCACCAACACCTTCGGTGAATTCGAAACACGGCTCGCGCTGTGGCAGCACATCAAGGATGACAA
>NZ_DASWXE010000110.1:0-6522 GCF_036405635.1 Gemmatimonas sp.
GGTCTCAATGGTCGCCCACTCAAGCCCATCGAGCGATCCGGTGCCCCGGTCGCGTTGACGAAGAGTGACATTCGCGATGCCATCGATCGCGAAGTCGCCGACGATGGTGAAGACAGGAGCAAGCAGGTGGAGGCCTCGTACGCCTCGATGACCTTTCCCCAGGTGTTGCCTGCCTACACCCAGATGCTCGTGGACGCGGACGATCATCTGTGGGTGCGACCGTTCCCGCGTGGCACGGGCAACCTCGTATCGTGGTCGATCTTCACACCCGCCGGTGCCCTGGTCGGTGAGGTGGCGGTGCCGCGCCATCTCGAGGTGTTCGAGATTGGCCGTGACTATGTACTCGGTCGCTACATGGACCCGAAAGAAGCGATTCCCGAAGTGCGACTCTACCGACTCAAACGATCCTGAGGCGTTCGCCATGCGAAAGCTCGTCACGGCGGCATTTGTCAGTCTCGATGGTGTCATGCAGGCACCAGGAGGCCCGGAGGAAGACACATCCGGTGACTTCCGATTTGGCGGCTGGGTGTTTCCCTATGCCGACGAAGCCATCAGTCAGGGTACGGCCGCGAATGACGGTAAGCCGTTCGAGCTGGTGCTTGGCCGCAAGACGTACGACATCTTTGCCGGCTACTGGCCGCATGTGGACTTCGATCCGGCGTCACCGGTGGGTGGCATTGCGAGCGCCTTCAACAACGCCACCAAGTACGTCGCTTCGCGTTCACAGTCCAGTTTTTCATGGCAGAACAGCCAGTGGCTAGGGCAGGACACCGTCGCCGCCGTGCGCGCGCTCAAGCAGAGCGACGGTCCCGATCTGCTCACCCAGGGCTCGGCAAACTTTCTGCAGACACTGCTCGCCGCTGACCTCATTGATGAGCTGCGCTTGCTCATCTATCCCGTGGTGCTCGGCGACGGCAAACGACTGTTTCAGGGCGGCGCACATCCTGGTGCGTTTACGTTGACACACTCCGTGATTGCTTCGAGTGGTGTGATCATCACAGCATATCAGCGAGCCGGTGATGTGCGAACCGGATCATTCGTCTAAGCGAGGCGGGAAGGTGCACCAATCGGAACCATCATGACCCTCGCCCTATCTCTCATGCGAACCTTTGTGTTGCTCGTGGCGGCGAGCCTCGCCGTCAGTCCTCTTGGTGCCCAGTCCACGAATGACACGGAGCGGCCACTGCCTTCCGTGACGCTGGCGCCCGCGCTCGATCGCGTGCTGCGTGACTACGAAGCTGCATGGGCTCGCGGCGATGCGAAGGCGCTGGCCGCGCTGTTCGCCGAAGACGGGTTCGTGTTGCAGGGCGGCCGTCCGCCAGTTCGAGGACGGGCCGCCATCGCTGCGGCGTATGCAGGGCAGGGCGGTGCGCCGTTGCGGCTGCGGGCGTTGTCGGCCGCGGTGGCCGATACCGTGGGCTATATCATCGGCGCATACGGCTATGGTGAGAGCGCCACGGACCAAGGGAAGTTCACGCTCACCTTGCGGCGCGTGAAGGGACAGGGACCGTGGCTGATCTTCTCCGACATGGACAATGCCAGCAGGCCACCGCAGCGACCGGGCACGCACTTCGAGTGATCATTGGTGGTTGCAACCTGAGACGCCATGAGCCGTACGGGTGGAGGACCACCCGAAACGAGTCATGAGATCGACATTCCTGCTTCTTGTGCTGACCGGTTGCGCTGTCTCCAGGACCCGTGGCGGCGACGAAGTGCCCGCGCCGCGCATCGACTACCATCAGCATCTCGTCAGTGCACCATTCGCGCCCATCGTACAGCGTCCGCCACGGGATGCGAGGGCGCTGCTCGCAGAACTCGACAGTGCCGGCGTGCACAAGGCCGTGGTGCTTTCGGTGGCCTACAGTCTGGCCGATGAACGCAAGAATCTGCCCGATCCCGATCGGTTGAGTCGAGAAGAGAACGACTGGACTTCCACCCAGATGGTGGCAGGTCAGGGGCGGCTGGTGGGGTTCTGCAGTGTCAATCCGCTTCGTGCGGCTGCGCTTGCCGAGCTCGATCGTTGCCTCGAGCTGTCTGGAATGCGGGGCATCAAGCTGCATTTTGGCAACAGTGGGGTGACGCTCCGCAATCCGGACCACGCTACGCGTCTCGCAGAACTCTTTGCGCTGGCCGAGCGCAAGGGTGCTCCCGTTCTCGTGCACATGCGGGCGCGTGGCGGTGAGAACTTTGGTGCCGAAGATGCCCACCTGTTTCTGGATAGGCTGGTAGTCGTGGCGCCATCGATCGAGGTCGTGGTCGCGCACTTCGGGGGCGCAGGTCCCGGATATCCCGCGCAGGCAGATTCGGTGATGTCGGTCTTCAGTGCCGCTGCTGAGCGCGGCGATCCGCGCCTGCGGCACATGTACTTCGACATGGCAACGGTGGTGAATGAAGAGACGTCACCCGAGGTGGCCGCGTTGATTGCCAGGCGCGTCCGTCAGCTTGGGGTGAAACGGGTGTTGTATGGTTCCGATCTCACGCCACCGGGAGGCAGTGTGGGGGCTGGGTGGAAACTCTTTTGCGACCGGCTGCCGCTTACTGTTCAGGAGACGCGCGCGATCGCCGGCAATGTCACGTCCTTTATGCGATGATCTATCGGGTTCGCTCGCGCATTCACGAACACCAGGTCTATCGCGTTGCCCATGGATCTGCATCTGAGTTGGAACCTGGACTTCATCTGATCGCATGACTCGCCCGCGCGAACTATCTGACGCTGAACGCGACACCTTCTGGGAGCGCGCTTCCGCTCTCTGGGATCTTCGGCAGGATCGCTGGTACCCGTTGGTGGAGATCTCCGGCGACGATGTCGTGGCTTTCAACGCCACCGCCTTTCGTGCCGCGAATGGTGGCAACTGGCTGATCGATGTGGTGAAGGCCAGATGGCCCGAGTGGGCTGCCCATCGCGTCGAAATCTGGTGACCAAAACGATGTCCACCGACCTGACGACATTTCTCGACTATCTCGATCGTGTGCACGCGCGCACACGCAAAGTCATCCTGTGCATCCCCGAGGAGCATCTCGAGTGGATGCCAGCGCCGGGACGTTGGACCGCCGGTGACCAGGTGCGTCACCTGGCAGGCATCGAGCGGTGGATGTACGCCGAAACGGTGTCCGGGCGTCCGAGTTGTTATGCGGGACATGGACGTGAGCTGGCTGACGGACTGTCCGATGTGATCGCGTACTACGACCGACTGCACGAGGAATCGCGGGCCCTGTTTGCCGCGCTTACGCCGGAAGCCTGGTCTGGACACACCATGACACCAGCGGGAGCGCCCATCACCACATGGAAGTGGCTGCGCGCCCTGATCGAACACGAGGCGCATCATCGCGGCCAGCTCTACTTCACGCTGGGGCTGGTGGGAGTACCGACACCACCGATCTACGGGCTGAGCGAACCGGAATTGCGGGCACGGTCCACCACGCTCGCCACTCCCAAGGTATAGCACACCCCGGGGCTTGCGGCAATCCCGGGCCGAGGCTCTACACTGCGCGCTTCGTTGCAGCCCGATGCCCGTTCGAGGGAGCGCCCGATGAGTGACTTGGTGCTGGATCTCACTGCCGTTGATCGCACGCACACGGCCAAGGTTGGTGGCAAGGGTGCGCATCTCGGTGAGTTGATGCGGGTGGACGGTGTGCAGGTGCCGGCGGGCTTCTGCGTCACGACCGAGGCGTTTGCGCGCGCACGTGGCGCACGTGACAGTGGTGAGCTGATCATGCCCTCCGACGTGGCGATTGCGATCGAGCAGGCCCTGGTGCGGCATGGTGTGCATCATGCGTACGCCATTCGGTCGAGTGCCACCGCGGAAGACCTGCCGACCGCCTCGTTTGCCGGACAGCATGATTCGTTTCTTGGCGTGACCGGTGTGCCGACGGTCCTCGAACACGTCCAGCGTTGCTGGGCCTCCCTGTATGGCGAACACGCCGTGGCGTATCGCCAGCGTCATGGCATCGACCACCAGTCTGCGCGCATGGCCGTGGTGGTGCAGCACATGGTCCGCCCACAATCCGCGGGTGTGCTGTTCACGGCTGATCCGATCAGCGGCCATCGTCGCACGTCGGTGATCGAAGCCGTGGCCGGTCTCGGGGAATCGTTCGTGGCGGGAACGACCAGTGCGGATCGATACACGGTGCGTGATGAACACGTGCTCTCGAGAACCCTTGTGGCCGAAACCGCTCCGGCACTGACGGACGCGCAAGCCGTCGCGCTTGCAGCATTGGGCAGACGTATCGAGGCACACTTCGGCTCACCGCAGGATATCGAGTGGTGTCTGGTGGACGGTGAGTTCGTGATCGTACAGAGCCGACCCATCACGACGTTGTTTCCGGTGCCTGCCACCGGCGACCACGACCATCATGTCTATCTCTCGGTCGGTCATCAGCAGATGATGACCGACGCCATGAAGACGCTCGGCATTTCCTTCTGGCAGATGACCACGCCTCGTCCCATGCACGTGGCCGGTGGTCGACTCTTCGTGGATGTCACACGGATGCTTGCGGTACCGGCGAGCCGTGTGGCGTTCATGGACATGATCGGACGATCGGATCCGCTGTTCTTCGACGCCCTGCAGCAGGTGCTGAATCGCGGCGATTTCATCGTCACGGTGCCTGATGTCACCACCGGCGCTGCGCCGGCCGTGGCCGGAATGTCTGGTGCTGAACCGCCGCCAGAGAGTGATCCCGCCGTCGTTGCGGAAATGATTCAGCGGAACGAGGCATCGGTCGCCGAACTCGAGCGCCGTATTGCCGGCATGTCCGGCATGGCGTTGATGGACTGCATTCGCGAGGACATTCAGGAGCTACGGCGCCTGTTGTTCGATCCGGAGAGTCTCCGGGTCATCCTGGCGGCGATGGACGCGAGCTGGTGGCTCAACGAACACATGGCGTTGTGGCTTGGTGAGAAGAAGGCCGCCGATACGCTCACGCTGTCGGTCCCGGGCAACATCACTTCCGAGATGGGGCTGGCGCTACTGGATGTGGCAGATGTCATGCGCGCATATCCTGCGGTGGTGACTGCGCTCGAGCGCACCGGTACGCTGCACGCCCTGTCGACGGTGGCTGGTGGTCGCGAAGCCCAGGCCGCGATGGACGGTTGGCTCCGTCGGTTTGGTATGCGCGGTGTTGGTGAGATCGATATCACACGCCCCCGCTGGAGCGAGCGGCCAGATATGCTGGTACCGCTGCTGCTCAGCAATATCCACCACTTTCCGGCCGGCGCCGCAACGCAGCGCTTCGAAGAAGGGAAACACCTGGCGGAAACCAAACAGCTGGATTTGCTCGCACGTTTGCGAGAACTGCCTGATGGCGATCAGAAGGCACAAGTCGCGAAACAAATGATCGACCGGATGCGCACATTCATCGGCTACCGGGAGTATCCGAAGTACGGGATGATTCGCCGCTACTTCCTCTACAAGCAGGCCCTGGTGGGTGAAGCGCAGCGTCTGGTAGACGCCGGGGTGCTGCACGAGGTGGAAGACATCTTTCACCTCACGTTCGAGGAACTCGCTGAAGTGGTTCACACGCAGCGGGTCAGTCGCACGTTGCTGGCCGAGCGCAGGGATGCGCATCGGTGGCACGAGACGCTGACGCCGCCTCGGGTACTCACGTCGGACGGCGAGGGAATTCGTGGGTCGTATCAGCGCGAGGAAGTGCCGCCTGGCGCACTCGCCGGGCTCGCGGTATCGGTTGGTGTAGTCGAAGGGCGTGCGCGGGTGCTGCGGGATGTGACGCAGGCACGGATCGAGCCAGGTGATATTCTGGTCACGGCGTATACCGACCCGAGCTGGACATCACTGTTCGTGGGCATCAGGGGGCTGGTGACCGAGGTGGGTGGCCTGATGACGCATGGGGCCGTGATCGCCCGCGAGTATGGACTGCCCGCGGTGGTGGGTGTGGAGCAGGCCACGCAGCGCATCCGGGACGGGCAGCGCATTCGTGTCCACGGCACCGATGGATACGTCGAAATTCTGGACGGAGAGACACGTCGATGAGCTGTTCATGCGCATAGCGGTTTGTGGCAGCCATGGTACCGGCAAGTCCACCTTGGTCGCCGAGCTTGGGCACCGGCTTGCGGGGCATGTCGTATTCGATGAGCCCTACTATCTGCTCGAGGAGGAGGGGCATGCGTTCGCGCATCCTCCTGGAGCCGCCGACTACGAGTTGCTACTGGAGCGCTCCGTCACGTTGCTGCAACAGGAGCGTTCACGCGACGCGATTTTTGATCGGGGGCCGGTCGATTATCTCGCCTACAGCAGCGCGCTGCTGCGCGGTGCATCCATGCCGGACCTGGTGCGTGACACGGCGACCGCCATGCAGTCGCTGGACCTGGTGGTGTTCGTGCCGATCGAGGAGCCGGATCGGATGTCTCCGATGGATCTGCCGAAACTGCGCCGTCGGGTGGATCGACTGCTACGGGAGATGGTGGTGGAGCAGACATGGGGATTCGAAGTGCCGGTGCTCGTCGTGCGGGGCACCATCGAACAACGAGCCGATCAGGTAATGGGTTGGGTGGTCGGAGGCGCACGT
>NZ_DASWXE010000111.1:0-19437 GCF_036405635.1 Gemmatimonas sp.
CTGCGCCGCACGATCAAGGACGATTCCAACAGTCTGGCCGCGCTGCCGTACACGCTCAACAACGTGGCGGTGTCGTACACGTACAAGGGCGAGTTCGCGAAGGCCGAGACGTTGTTGGTGGAAGCGATGGATGTGGAATCGCGTGTGCATGGTCCCGGCTCGTTCAACATGGGCAACCTGCTGCGCGCGTACGCTTCGCTGGTGGATGAGATGGGGCAGAAGGCGCGTGCCGACACGCTCATTCACAAGTCCATCCAGGTGCTGCGCGGCGCGGCCGGGCCCAATCACTACGAGACGCTGCGCTCCACCTCGATGCTCGCGCAGCTGCGCTACGCCGCGAACGACATGCCGGGCACGATCACCGCAGCGCGCGAAGTGGTGGCCCAGGTGGGCAAGGGAATGCCAGAAGCCGATGCCACCACCGGGTCCGCGCTGCAGGCTCTTGGGCTCGCCCTCGATTCGCTCCGGCAGTTTGCGGCGGCGGACACCTTCCTCGTCATGGCGTTGGAGCAGCGGCGCAAATTCCTGCCCGCGGAACACTGGGCGATTGCCAATGCTGAAGCCGTGTACGGCTATCATCTGGGCCGGCGTGGGCGTCATGCCGAGGGGGAGCGTTTGATGCGCGGCGCGTACGACCGGCTCGTTGAGGCGCGCGGCGCCGATGCTCTCGTCACCAAGCGGGTGGCAACGCGACTGGCCGAATTGTACGAAGCCACCGGCCGCGCAGCCGAAGCCAAACGCTGGCGCGAGCGGGCCTGAGGAAAGGCCCGCGCTCAGGCATGAGCCAATTGGCATGAGCCAATTGGCGCCTGAATCCCGCGTGTGTTGGTATGGAGTCGATCGAATGGGAGAGTGTCGACGCACGCGTGCTGGCGGGTGTGAGTGTCGACGCCGGGGCTGACCCTCGGCATGAGGCCCAGGCCCGCGTCATTCGTCCGGTGACGCCAGAGGCCCTGGGCGCGCGTGGCGTGCTCGCGATGGTGGTGGAATGCCGCGGTGCGCCCGGCGCCAGTCTGGCGTCCCGCCTGATGCTGGAGACGCTGGCCAGCCACTTTGCCCGCGAGACGCCTCCGCGCGACGGATGGCTCGTGCGCGCGCTGGAGGCCGGGTGCGATGCCGTGCGCGGCGCGGCGCGGCGGCAGCGCTTCATGCGCGGCGTGACGGTGAGCGGGGCCGTCCTCCTGCTGCATCAGGGCATGGCCAGTGGCGCCTTCGTTGGCAGCGCGCCGCTCTACCTGCTGCGTGGACGCGATCGTTACCGACTCTCGGGCGACACGGTGACCGCGCCGCTGTCCCATGCGGTGGCGGTGACGTGGGCCCAGCCTTTCATGGTAGATGCTGACGACCGCTTCCTGCTCTGTACCCGGGCCGTGCTCGGTGAAGGGCCGGAGGCGATGGCGCAGTTGATCGGGGTCGACCTGACGGGTGACCATCACCCGCAGGTTGCCTGCGACGCCCTCATCGCCACCGCGAGGCAGCGCCGCAGCGGGCAAGCCCTGGCGTCGGCGATGCTGGTGGCTGGGTAGGCGCCCATCATCGGGCACCAATTCGCCGACCACCTTTGCGAAATGATCCACCACCACACACTTCTACGCGTGAATGACGGGAACCTGTCACCAGAGGAGCACGGAATGCATGTCATACGTCGGCCGGCGCAGCAGCCGGGGGCGATCCACGAGTCCGGGGCGGGCCACCGTCCACTTCATTCACCACCGAACCAGCGGAGTCGGTTCATGAGGGCGATGCGCGTAGTTGCGGGCGGTACGGCGTGGCGCGTGACGCCACTGCTGGCTGCCTTGGCTGTGATGACCGCGTGCGGTGGCGGCGAAGCCGCAGCGCCGCGTGTCGTGGCGTCGGTGGAGGTCACGCCGGCCACGGTCACCGTGCAGCCGGCCCAGTCCTCCAATCTGACCGCGACCGCGCGCGAGGCCGACGGCACGGCCATCGTCGGGCGATCAGTGGTGTGGACCAGCTCCAATCCGGCGGTCGCGACGGTGTCGGCGACGGGCGTGGTCACCGGTGTCACCGACGGCGTGACCTCGGTGTCGGCGGCGATTGGCTCGGTGAGTGGCAGTGCTGCCGTGGTGGTGCGGTCGGCCGTTGCCGCGGTGGCAGTCACCCCGACCACGGCGACGGTGACGATGGGTCGCGCGCCAGTGCAGCTGTCGGCGGCACCGCGCAATGCGGCGGGTGCGGCGATCACGGGCCGTACGGTGACATGGAGCTCTTCGGCGCCGACCATCGCCAGTGTGTCGGCCACCGGCCTCGTGGCCGCTGTGGCGCCCGGTTCGGCGACGATCAGCGCCACCAGCGAAGGCATCACCGGGACGGCGGCCATCACGGTGGCTCCCGATCCCTGCAATGTCGTGCGTGCACTGCCGGTGGGGCAGACGGTGAACGGTACGTTCACGGCGAACGATTGCGTGCTGAGCGACACCACGGCGCTGCAGCGTTATTCGTTCACGCTCGCCGCGCGCACGAAGGTGGAGATTCTGATGTCCAGCGCCACGCTGGATTCCTATCTCTTCCTGGTCGACTCGGCGCTCAATGTCATCGTGGAAGACGACGACGGCGACAGCGGGCGCAACGCGCGCATCATGCGCACGCTGCCGGCGGGCCGCTACGAGATCATCGCCAACGTGTATGAGCCGCGCACGTACGGGACCTATCAGCTCACGTTGCGCAACGCCCCGGCAGTGTGCACCACCGGTCGCCAGACGGCGGTGCCCACGACGCTCAGTGCGAATCTCGCCACGACGGCCTGCCGCATGAACGACGGCAGCTACCAGGATCGCTACGACATCACCGTGGCGACACGTGGTTTGTACCGCGTAGAAGTGGCCAGCACGGCGTTCGATGCGGTGGCCGTGGTGCTCGACCAGAATGAAAACGTGGTCGCGCAGGACGATGACAGCGGTACAGGCACCGATGCATCGCTCGAGGTCTCCCTCGCGCCGGGCCGCTACACGGTGTTGGCGACCGGATATCCCGGCCAGACGGGCGCCTATCGCTTCACGGTGGCGCAGGCGGTTGATCCGTGCGGTGTGAATCGCACGCTCACGCTGGGTCAGTCGGTGATCAACACGCTCGCCACGTCAGACTGTGCCTTGTCGGATGGCGGCGGCCCCGCGCGGTACCTGCATCGCACCGCGCTGAGCCTCACCACCACCACGTCAGTGCAGATCGACATGACCAGCACGGCGGTGGATTCGTACCTGATCCTGCAGAACGCGGCGACGGGTGCGGTGGTGGCCGAGAATGACGATGTGTCGAGCACCAGCCGCAACGCGCGCATTCTCGCGACGCTGCCGGCGGGCACGTACATCATCAACACCACGACGTACAACACGGGTGAGACGGGCGCATACCAGCTCAGCGCGACGGTGGCCCCCAACTCCACCGTGAATGTGGCGGTGACGCCCTCGGTGATGGCGCTGGTGCCTGGTCAGACGCAGTCGGCCCGTACCACGGTGACCGGTTCGGCCAACACGGCCGTCATCTGGCAGAGTAGCAACACCAACGTGGCGACGGTGTCTACCGATGGTGTGGTGCGCGCGCTGACGCCGGGTACGGCGACGATCTCCGCCATCTCGCAGGCCGACCCGCGTCGCGCCGGCACGATTGCGGTGACCGTGGCGGCCACCGATGGCAGCGTGAATCTCGACGTGTCGGGCATGTATGTGGTGCAGTCGGTGCAGCAGGCCGACGGCCGCATTCCGCTGGTGGCCAATCGTCAGGCGGTCGCGCGCGTGTTTGTACGCAGCAGCCGGCTGGGCCTGGGTGCGGTGCAGGTGCGTCTTCGGGTGATCGAAGGTGGCGCGGCCATCGCCACCTTCAATGCCACCGCAACGCCCACGTCTACACTGGACGAGAGCTGCTGCTCGGCGGACTTCCCGATCACGGCCGCGATGGTCAAGGCGGGTGTGTCACTGCTTGCCGATGTGGATCCGAACAACCTCGTGTCGGAAGCGAACGAGACGGACAATGTGTTCCCGACCGTTGGCACGATGCCGCTCAACGTGGTGTCAGTGCCGCCGATGGCCATCCGTCTGGTGCCGGTGCAGCAGAGCCGCAATGGTCAGATCGGCGTTGCCAACAACTCGTTGTTCAACATCTTCCGGTCGATCTGGCCGTTCGAAGTGATCAACGCGACGCTGCGCACGCCGTTGGTGATCGACTATACGATTGGCTCGCAGAACTTCGACGACTGGATTCGTCTGGTGCGTGACGTGGAGATCGTGCGGCAGGCGGAAGGTGGCGCGCACTACTACTACGGTCTTGTGCGCACGCGCGGCACGAGCGGCGTGCTCGGTCTGGCCAATGGCATTCCGGCGCGCACGGCCATCGGTGTGGACGAAGGCTCAGATTTCGGACCGGGCGAAAGCCGGCTGACGTTTGCGCACGAGATGGGTCACACCATGGGACTGCGTCACGCCCCGTGTGGTGGCGCGGCTGGCCCCGACCCGAACTATCCGTTCTCGGATGGACGTATCGGCGTGTACGGCATGGACACGTTCGGTGGCAACGCGATCAAGGGACCGGTCGTGAACGACATCATGACGTACTGCCCGAATCAGTGGGTGAGCGCGTACAACTACCGCAAGGTGATGGACTTCCGTCAGGCCAACCCGAACGGCGTGGGCAACCTGCTGGCACCAACACGTGCCCTGCTGGTATCGGGTGGTATTTCGGCTAGTGGCATCACGCTCGACCCGGCGTTCTCCATGACGACTTCGCCAGCCGCGGCGGATGCGCGCGGCACGCACGTCATCGAAGGGTTCGATGCGAACAACCGGACGGTGTTCACGTGGCGCTTCACGCCGTATCGGGTTGATGATGCTCGCAGCGACCAGGACGCGTTCGTGGTGGCCGTACCGATGAGCGAAGCGACGCAGCAGAAGCTCGCTCGTCTGGTGGTGCGCGAAGCCACCGGATCGTTCGGGTCGGCGCGCAGTGCGGTGCGCACCAGCGCCCTTGCGGTGGCGGCCGATGCGGGCAGCACAGCGGCCGCGCCGGTGAATGCGCTCGCGCAGTTGCGCCGCAGCGGCGGCAAGACTGAACTCACGTGGTCGCCGGCGGTATCACCGGCCGTGATGGTGCGCAATCGTGCGACGGGTGAAGTGGTGGCCCTGGCGCGCACCGGCACGCTCGACCTCACGCAGTTCGGATCGCTCGCCGGTCTCGATCTGCACGTGTCGGATGGCACCAAGAGCACGCGGCTCGTGATCGATGCCGCCACGGGAGCCCTGCGTCGATGAAGATCATGCAAGTGGTGACGGGCCGCGTGGCCCGTCTGGCCCTGGTGGTGTGCTTCGCCACCGCGTGCCGTACGCCGGCTGCTGAACAGCAGCCGGCGGGGGAGACCGCCACCGCGCAGCCGGCGCCTGCTCCAACGCCTGCTCCAGCGCAGAGCGCCGGCACCACGTCACCGGCCGTGCTGATGCTCGAGCGCGGTCCGTGTTACGGGCGTTGTCCGGTGTATGCGGTGGCGTTGTTCGCCGATGGCGCGGTGCACTTCGATGGACGCCAGCATGTGCAGAGCATGGGCATTCACAAGGGCAGTGTGCCGGCATCCGACGTGGCCGCGCTCACGCGCCGGTTCCAGGCCGACTTCGCCGGTATCAAGGACAGTCTGTATGTGCACGAAGCGCCGGGCTGCGGTCAGTTCATGACCGACGGCCCGAGCATTTTCCTGTCGTTCCGCGATGGCGCGAAAACGCGCACGGTGCGTCTCGATACGGGATGCACCGGTGCGCCTCCCATCATTCGTCAACTGGCCGTGGCGGTGGACAGCATCGCCCGGACCCCCACCTGGGTCGTGGGACCCGGAGGAGATCGCTGATGCTGCTCAATACGACGCTGGTCCTCATCCTGGCACTGGTGCAGCCACCGGCCAGTGCGGCGCCGGTGAGCGGCGCGGCTTCGGTCAACGCGGTGGGTGCGCACGTACAGAAGCATCCCAAGCAGAAGCTGGCTGCCGCACGGCAGAAGCCGGCGGCGGCGCGTGACGTGAACACCAGCACACGCAGCGCCACCACGGCGGCGATTGCCAAGGCGCCGGCACCGCCGGTCGTGAAGCCAGCGGCCAAGGCCAAGGCGGCCACCCCCGCGGCGCGCAGCAAGTAAGAAGCGAGACGGTACAAAAGACGGAGGACGTTGCCGAATTGGGCAACGTCCTCCGTTTTGCTTTGGGCTTTGAGCGCTACTTGAGCGACAATCCGCTGGCCGGACGCACACTGGTCACACGCCACCGATTGCCATCACGCTGCATTTCGGCGGTGAACTGCGCCGAGCGACGACGATTGGCGCCGAATGGCGAGCGGACATTTACGTCGGACGAAAACGTGGCGGTGGCCTGCGCGCCCTGCACGGAGATGTCGAGACCCTGCGGAGCGCCGGCCGACACACGGCCTTCGCGGGCGAGCGATACCCAATCGCTCTTTGCGCCGCCCTGTAGCAGCGATTCGGCACCCGAGGGCTGGGCCAGATCACCCAGGGCGTTCACCAGCGCAGCGCGAATGGCATCCCGTGTGGCGGCGGCGTTCTCCACAGGAGCCGGTGCTGGCGTGACCGGCGTGGGGGCGTCCACGACCTCGCGGGGCGGCTCCGGGCGCGGCGGTGTGGAGCGTTCGTCGCCAGTACCACGATCGCGCGATGACGGTGGCGTATCGCGCTCACGACGTTTGTCCGCCGCGGGTGGTGGGGTCGGTCGTGGCGCAGGCTGCGCGGGTGGAGTCGCCACGGGCGGTGAGACGGGCCCGGAAGCCGCCGGCACCCGCAATGACGCGAGATCTTCACCGGCATTCGATGACGCGGGTGTGACCGGTCCCAACGGGGCCACGATGGTGGAATCACCGGTCGGCTTGACGGGTTTTTCCGGCTCGGTACGTGCGAGGCGCACGCCAACGGCCACCGCCGCAAACAGAGCGCCTGCTGATGCATACACCCGCCAGTCTGTCCAGCGCGGCCTCGCATCCGATGCACTGGCCGCCATCGCATCAGGACGTGCGTGCTCGCTGGTCTCCACGACAACGCGCGTTTCGGCGATATCGGACGCTTGCACCACCGTGGCCTTGGGCGGCGCCAAACGGGTCTCCACCGGCCCACGTGGGTCGCGCGTGGCTGGTGCATCATCGGCGATGGCATGGGACGGTGTGTCCACGGCCAATCGCGTTTCCGGTGCGGGCGTCGAGCGCTTCGCGGCGTTCGGGCGTGCACTGGCTGGCGCAGCTTCGATGGCACGG
The DNA here is from genome assembly GCF_036405635.1 of Gemmatimonas sp. Lineage (GTDB taxonomy): Bacteria > Gemmatimonadota > Gemmatimonadetes > Gemmatimonadales > Gemmatimonadaceae > Gemmatimonas. Next base: position 7,245 of record NZ_DASWXE010000111.1, read on the forward strand.
GCCAGTTCCTGCGAAAACGCCATCGCGTTGGGGAAACGATGCGCCGGTTCATTGGCCATCGCACGAAACACGATCGCATCCACGATGTTCGGCACATCCGGCACGAACTCACTGGCCGGTGGTGGGGGATCGTTCAGCTTCTTCATCATGAGCGCGTAGTCCGAGTCGGCATCGAACGCCATGCGTCCGGTGATCAGCTCGAACAGCACGGCACCCACCGCATAGATGTCGGTGCGGGCGTCCACTTCGTGCCCACGCAACTGCTCGGGGGCCATGTACATGGGTGTGCCCACCGAGTGGCCCACCTGAGTCTGCCGGCTGCGCCCCAGCATGCGGGCAATGCCAAAGTCCATCACCTTCACGGCACCATTGTGCGCCAGCATGACATTGGCCGGCTTGATGTCGCGATGCACCACACCCATGTCGTGCGCATGATCCAGTGCGTCGAGCACGGCCATGCACAGCTCGCAGGCCCGTGGCCAGGTGATACGCCCCGAGCGTTCCACGATGGCTTCGAGCGTATCGCCACGCACGAACTCCATGATCATGAACAACTCGTCGCCGTGTTGCTCGAGGCCATGCAGCGTGGCAATGCGCGGATGGCTCAGGCGGGCCAGCGCCTTCGCCTCCTGTTTGAACCGCTCGACCAGCGACTCCTTTCGCGTGAGATCAGCGCGCAGCACCTTGATCGCCACTTCACGGTCGAGCATGCGATCGACGGCGCGGTACACACTGCCCATGCCGCCATCGCCGATACGATCGAGGATGCGGTAGTTCCCCACCTCCCGTCCAATCATCGCACGATCTCGATCGCGCGTGTCGCTCCCGGAGCGGACGCGGGCCGGTGGTCGGCGCGCAGCTGCACAATGACGGCTGAAATGTTGTCGAGTCCACCCCGCTCACGGGCCAGCGCGATCAGGCGGTCGCAGGCCACCTGCGCGTGCGGTGTGCCGTGCAGCATCGTGGTGCGGATATCCTCGTCACTCACCAGGTCGTACAGACCATCGGAGCAGAGCAGGAAGGCATCATCGGGCTGCACCACGAATGGGTGACTCCAGCTGCCCACTTCAATCTCCGCGTGACTGCCCAACGCGCGCGAGATGACATTCTTGTCGGGGTGGTGTCGCGCCTCTTCCAGCGACAGGATTCCGCGGCGCACCATGTCCATGACCGCCGAATGATCTTCCGTCATGAGCAGCAGGTCGCCGTCGCGCAACAGGTAGCAGCGCGAGTCGCCCACATGGGCGCACCAGGCCGCGCCATCGCGCAGCACGAGCGCGCAGCAGGTGGTGCCCATGCCACGCAGCGCGGACTGGCGCCGGCCCGCATCGAAGATCGCGCCGTTGGCGGCCTTGATGGCGTGCACGAGCGCATCGGGGAGTTGGGTATCATCGGCTTCGAGCGACGCGGCGATGGTGTCGCGCGCCAGCGCACTCGCCACTTCGCCCGCCTCGTGACCACCCATGCCGTCGCACACCACGGCGAGCAATCCATGACGACGCATCGCATCGGCGGAATCGGGCACACGCAGCAACAACGCGTCCTCGTTCAACTCACGCACACACCCCGGATCGGTGGCGGTGCCGGTCTCGAGCTGCCACGGCGCCGAAGCGGCCACCACTCGACGCTGGTCGTTGGTGTCGCGTAGCGTATCACGGCCGGTGGAATGTGTACCAGTGTGCACACGCGAAGAGGGAGTCGTGCCGGAGAACCAGCCCACGACGGTTTGCAGTAGCGACATGACAGCGCTCAGCGAAAGTTCAGTTCAGGGGGCTCTGCATCGCCGCATGCTCTCCATCACGGCGTCGAGCCCTTCGGTGATGCGAAGCCGGATCGGGGTGTCATCGCAGCCAGTGCGGCGCAGCATGAGCGAAAATTCCGTGCCGATCGGTGCTTCCAGCTGGTACGGGGTGGTGCCCAACTGCACCCCGTCGCGATACACGGCAGCGTCCCCTTCCAGCACACGGATGGTCACGCGCCGCATCCCGCGCACGCCCCCAAGCGGCCCGCTGCGTCCACCGCCGCCCTGCGTCGTGTCGACAGGGAGGGTGGTATCGTCGGTGACGGTGGGACGCAGCGTGGCCAGCAGAAACACGAGCATGACAAACGCCGAACCGGCGGCGAGCAGCAGGCGCCATTCCCGTGAGGCGCGTCGTGCCACTTCACCACTCTTGCCCAGCAACAGCGACGGTTCGGAAATGAGATCCCAGCCGGGCAGCAGTCGCGCTGATGGCGCCCCGTTGGGCGTCAGTCGCCGCACATCATCCAGCAGCGCGTTGACGTCGGGATACCGGTCGTCGGGACGCACACGTAAACACCGCGCGATGATGCGATCGACATCGCGGGGAACCACCGCCCTCAGCACCGATGGCGGCGTGTAGCTGCCCTTGAGGATGCGCTCTCCCAGCAGGCCGGGTGCGTTGGCCGAAAATGGCGACGTGCCCGTGAGCAGCTCGTAGAAGACGATGCCCAGTGCCCAGATATCCGAGCGCGGTTCGGCGCGTCCGGTGGTGAGCTGTTCCGGCGCCAGGGATTGCAGTGTGCCCACGACGTTGCCGGTGCTGGTGAGTCGCGGCCCGCCGGAGCTGGTGGCAATGCCGAAGTCGAGCAGCTTCACCGTGCCGTCTTCGGCAATGCGGACATTGTTGGTCTTGAGGTCACGGTGCACCACGCCGCTCTTGTGCACGTAGGCCACGCCTTCAGCCAATGCGGCAAATATGCGCAGGGCTTCTGCCATCGACAGCGGCCCTTCGCGCCGCACACGGTCGTCCAGCGATTCCCCGTCGACGTACTCCATGATGAGACAGGGGAGACCGTCCACCTCGAGGTACTCGAACATGCGCGCCACATTCGGGTGCACCAGCGTCTGGTGAATGCGCGCTTCATTGCGAAACCGTTCCAGTCCCGTGCCACCGACAGCGGCTTCATTCAACACCTTGGCCGCCGCCACGCGACCCGTGTCGCGGTGCATCACGCGATACACCGCGCCCATGCCACCTGCCCCGACAAAGTCGATGACCCGGTACGGTCCGATCGTCGAGCGTCGAATGAGAGCAGGAGACATGGGAACGGTAGGCGTGATGATTCAGCAGGCCACGGTCAGCGCGAGGCCGTCGGATCGCCGATCTTGAGCAACTCCATCGCATAGCGCACCGGAATCGCGAAAGAGATCTGCGCATCGGTGGTCTTGCCGGCGAAGTAGATGCCGATGACGTTGCCGAACGCATCGAACATCGGGCCGCCGCTGTTGCCACCACCGGTGGAGTTCACCGTGAGCTGATAGGTGTCGCCACCCGGTGCGAGCGTGATGAAGCCATCGCGCACTTCGGTATCGGCCGCACGCAGGATCTTGCCGATGTTGCCGGTGGACAGCGTGGGATCGGGCAGGATGCGCTGCTGCGCTTCGCGATTGAACATGTCACGTGACTTGATGACAGTGATCACTTCGTTCGAAACGCCCGGGTAACCCATCACCGTCACCGCGTCGCCCTGACGGGTGACATCGTAGGTGTCTTCCATGTTCACATATGACAGCGACTGCGGCGCATCGACCTTGATGAGGGCCACGTCGTGGCGCTGCGACGGACGCACGTTGCTGGCTTCGAACGGCGTCGGATCCTTCGGGAAGCGCACGTAGAGGTATTCCACCCGTGCCTGGAAGTCGCCGATCTCCCCCTTCGGGCCGGCCTGCTTGGTTTCCGAAGGGATCCACTGTCCCGGTGGACGCGTCACGACCGGGTTACCACCTTCATCGAGCTCTGGCTGTCCGGTGCGCGGATCCATGATCGGACCCACATCGTTCGGATCGAAGCGGTACCACGTTTGCCAGTTGTAGGCCACGTGACGGTTCGTGATGATGAAGCCGTTCGACGTCACCACGAAGCCGGAACCACGCGAGCTCACGCCGATCGGTTCACCTGAGTTGGCATCGAGCGTGAGGAGTGGCTCCACACCGCTCTGCACCTGGACATACGCCGGTACCATCTGACGGCCGTTGTCCACGATGGCGCGACGCGAACCGTCTTTCGCCTTGATGACATTCGGCACCAGCTTGTGGTAGACCTGCCCACCCGAGCCGCGGTGCGTGAGCTTCCACGAGAAGTCCACCTGCACCACTGCGCCGCTGTGTGCCGCCGCGATTTCCGCCGGCTGCAGCTGCTTCGACAGTTCACCGGCGCGTCCACCGGCCTTGCCCAGACTGTCGATGCGCGCGCGATCCTTGTCCGACTGCTGGTCGCGGCGCTCGTCCTGAACCTTGTTGAAGCCCACCACACCGATGATCAGCGCAGCCGCGACGCCGAGCACGGCGTACATGTTGCGGCGTCCCTGATGACGGGTCTCGCCGATCATGCGTTCCACGGTCGCCTTGCCGATCCCGTTTCCAGCCGGCGCGTTACCCGAGCCGCCGCTCACGCTGGGCGCCGCACCAGAGGCGGCACCACCGATGCGCGTCTCTGCCACACCGGCCATCGGGCCGTCGAGGCGCGTGGCCTTCACATACATCGCTGGCAGCGGATCAATATCGAACTGCAACTCCGGACCACCCGCGCCGAGCTGGATCACATCACCAGGCTGCAGCGGACGATCACCCACCACGCGCAGCTTGTTGAGGAAGGTGCCATTGCGGCTGTTCAGGTCCGTGAGTGTGAAGCGGTATGGATCCTTCGGGTCACGGGCAATACGGGCATGCTGACGGCCGACGAGATCGTCCTTGTCCGGATCGAACCGGATGCCGGCGCTCGGATCGCGGCCGATAGTGAGTTCCGCGAACTGCTCCAGCGGGAATTCCTCGAGCTGACTGGCCTTCGATCCTTTGAGGTGGCGGAGGACGACGCGTTCCATTGCTTGGATCTCCATGAGAGGCGGTGCGGGCGGCACCGGGATGTGGAGCGCATGCGGACTGTGTGGAGACAGGTCCCTGGCATCGCTCATTTCCTCACGCGCAATCGCCGCGGAAAACGGCTCATGCGGCCATTTCTCTCTCTCGATGCACCCACGATGAGCCATTCGTCGGCCGTCTTACGCGTGTGCTGGTAGAACGGAGATCCACGGTCATGGTGGCGTGGCGCTCTCCGGACTCTCCAGAACCCGAGGATCGGTCCATGTCCGCAGTTCGTCGTTGCTCCCTGCTGGCCGCCGCCGTGTGCTGTGGCGCCCTCGCGTCCCCGCTCGCGGGCTCCCTGGCCGCGCAGTCGGCGCAGCGCGTGTCCATCCAGGCGTCGGGACTGTATGTCGGCGCGTATGGCGACGCCTATGAAGGCCTCAAGCCCGGCGCGGGCGCCGAGGCGCAGCTGCGCTATACGCCGAGTGTCTGGTCCTTTGGTGTGGGCGGACAGTATTCCGCGCACGACCTCACCGAAGGTGGCTTCGAGGGCCAGCAGGTGAAGCTGACCGGTGTCTTCTTCGAGCCCCGGCGCGTGATCGATGTCGGCAGCGCCTTCGTCGCACCCTACATCTCGGCGCGTTTCTCGTACCTGCGCCAGTCCATCGACTTCACGCTGTCGGATGGACGCGAGACGGTGGATGTGCAGGCCAAGGCGAGTGGCAGCCAGGTCAACGCCGGCGGCGGATTGCTGTTTCGCCTGTCGCCGCGCGTGAATCTCGACTTGGGCGCGACGTTTGGCATGATCCGCTTCGGTGATGTCGAAGTGAACGTGCCCGGCATGGGAAACACTACGGTGGATGGCTCCAGCGGCACGGGGCAGAACCTCGTGATTCGCGCCGGTCTCGCCATCGGACTGGGCAAGTAAGCGCGGCCATCGCGCGAACGACAAAGGGGCCCCCGCGCCGGGTGCCCCTTTGTCATTGGTGGCCGGACGGTGACGCCCGACGGTGATGTCAGTCGGTGGGATCCATGTCCACCTGGCCACTCAAGCGGCGCGACAGGTGCGACCAGCTCATGCCCACGGCCAGCAGCATCGCGGTGCAGAACAGCACCACATGCGTCAGGCCACGTCCAGAAGACGCGCTCACCACACCGAAGTCGAGCAGCAGCCATACCAGTCCACCCGAGATCGCGAGCACGATGACCGCGCCACCCAATCCTATCGATCGGCGGGTGGCGTTGAGGAACACCGCCCATCCCGCCAGCAGCGCGATGCCGGCGAGGAACTTCACCGACGCCGGTCCGGCGGTCTGTACATCCTGCACCAGCGGTGCGATGGCCCAGTGGAAGTACGAGTACCCCTCGGGATTGTAGGTCGCGAACACGAGGACCAGCGCGGCAAGTGCGCGAATCAGGATGCCGCTGAAGCCGGGAGCAGTGGCCATGACCGTGAGCGTCAGGGTGAACGAACGAACTGGGAACGGCTAGGAACGAGCCGGTCGACGTGCGTACTGTCGACCGCGCCGGGCCACGGCGATCAGGCACCAGACCAGCGCCGTTGCCACCAACAGGAACTTGATCGTCGCGGCGGTTCCGGCAAGCAGGGTCCGCGCCGGCGTGGCGCCCTCCGCGAGAATCTGCCAGAGCAGATAGTTCTCCAGCGCGTCGAGCGGGGTGCAGAGCAGCACCAGCCACATGAGCGGCCGTCCCAGGTTGTGCACGCGTGACGTGCTGCCGTGGGGCGCGTAGCGCTGCCCAGCCGTTCGGAGCAACCCCACACTCAGCGCAAAGAACGCGGGATAGATCAGCAGGAACACCACATCGAGTCCAAGGCTGACCCGCGCTGTCTCCAGCACACCTTCCTTGCGCCAGGCGTCGGCGATGGCCGCTGCTCGTTCGGGGGTGAACGCCAGTTCAAAGCTCACAATGCCGGCCGGCGCCTCGGGCACATGCAGGGGCCTGCCGAGGAAGGTGAGCTGCACCATCAGCACCAGCGAGAGCGTCGCGAGGAAGAGCCAGCCAAAGATCCGCATGCTGGGACGGTAGCCTGTCGGATTCGCGCCCGGAACGGGAAGGCACTATCTCTCACGCATGATCGTGGCGTTGCCGGTTTCCGCGGAGGCCCTGTTGGGTGTGGCGGTGGGTCTCGGCCTCGCCGCGGCCGCCGGATTCCGTGTGTTTGTGCCACTGCTCGCCGCCGCCGTCGCTGCGAAGACCGGCCTGCTCACGCTGTCCCCCGGCTTTGAATGGCTGGCCAGCACACCAGCGCTCGCGGCGCTGGGTACGGCCACGGTGCTCGAGGTGGGTGCCTACGCCGTCCCGTGGCTCGACCAGCTGCTCGACATTGTGGCCACACCGGCTGCGATGCTGGCGGGCATGCTGGCGGCGGCATCGGTGGTGGTGGACCTGCCGCCGCTCATCAAGTGGAGCGCGGTGGTGCTGGCGGCCGGTGCGGCGGGCATGACGCAGGGCGCGACGGTGTTCACGCGCTTCAAGAGCACCACGCTCACCGGTGGAGTGGGCAATCCGATGGTCTCCACGCTGGAGCTGGTGAGCGCGGTGGTGACGAGTGCGCTGGCGATCTTCCTGCCCATGCTCACGCTGGTGGCCGTGATCCTGCTGCTGGTGTTCTTCACGCGCCGCGTGCATGGCGTGATCTTCGGCCGGCGTGGGGCGCGCAAGGCCGGCGTGACAGCGGGTGGGCCGCCACGGGTGCCGCGCGGGCCGTAGTGCCCACGCTCCTACCTTGCCGAGCGGAACCCCTCTCGCTGGAGTTGGGCCACCACACGGGCCTTCAGAGAGGAGGTTGACTCATGAGGCCCCTCCGACGTGACACAAGGCGCCGCTTCAGTCGCGACCGATTCACGGTCATCGATCCGGTCGCGGCTGCCACCATCGCCCAGCGCTGCCTGACGGACGGCTTTCAGGAACGCCCGCGCAAATTGCACATGTGATGTACAATCCGCGCAGTTCGAAAGATGTGCTTCCATCTCGGCCAGCCGTGCGGCATCGAGCTCCTCGTCGAGATAGTCCCACAGACGACGCATGGCGGCTTCACAATCGATGACGATCGCCTCTGGGGTCTTCACGGCGCCTCCGGATCATTGATTGGAGATGGTGTGGAGCGATCGACAACGCCCGCATCCCGGGCAAATGACAACAACTCGATCTGCAGCAGACGTCGTGCCCGATACAGACGGGATCGCACAGTGCCGACCGGCACCCCGAGCACCGACGCCGCCTCGTGATATCCCAGGTCCTGTACGTCGACCAGTTCCACCACACTGCGAAAGGCCGGTGGCAACGCGCGGATCGCCGTCAGGATGGCCGGCCGCACGTCGATATTGCCGATGAAACCATCGATGCCGTCCTGACGTGCCATGGCATGTTCGCGGGCCATGGCCAGCGCCTCGAGTTCGGCGTCGTTGCCTTCGGCGGTGTGCACCATGCGTCGCTCACGCTCCATCGTGCGTAGCCACACATTGTGGCAGATCGCGAAGAGCCAACGGCGTACCGCTGCACCCGGCTGAAAGGATGCATAGCCACGATAGGCGCGCAGGAACGTTTCCTGTACGAGATCGTCAGCGCCGGCCTCGTCGTGCACCAGCGATCGCGCAAAGCGTGCGACATCCGGCAGGCACGCCAGTACGTCGCGTTCGAACTGCGCGTCACGTGGGTCGTCCTGCCGGAGGTCGTTCATGGAGACGCGGCTCGCCGATCTCAGGGCGCCGGCAAGGCGCGGCGGATGGCGGCATCGATGTCCTGATCACCACCGACACCGGTGTACACCACCTTGCCACTGGCATCGAGCACCACCACGTAGGAGGTGTGCGGCACCTGGAAGGCCTTGCTCGCCAGGTGTTCGCGATCGAAGAGATACATGCCCGACAGTTTTCGCTCCGTCACGAACTGCTGTTGACGCTCCGGGGTCTGGTTCTCCGGCACACCGATGCCGAGGAACGCGATGCGCTCACCATAGCGGGCTCGCGCCGCTTCGAGCTGGGGTTCGATCTTCTTGCACAGCGGGCACCAGGTGGCCCAGAACTCGATCACCACCGGGCGCTTGCCGATGACCGATGCCGGATCGAAGGACGAGCCGGTCAGCGTTTCGAGGGCGCCGAACGAGGGGGCCATGGCACCCACCGCAATGCCGCCGGTCTGTGCGGCGGCGACCGGGGCAGCGACGGACGTGACAATCAGGCCTGCCGTCAGGACGATCAGGCCAGTGGTGAACAGGGTGAGACAGCGGGCACGCATCATCGAAGGCACCATCCGAAGGAACGGGGCGGAGTGCTGCCGGCGGGTCAGAACCATACCTGACCTGCCTGCAGCAGGTAGTACTCGGCCATGCCGAGCATGAGGACACCGAATCCCGTCTTCACCCGGACCATCCACGTACCGGCTCGCGGCAGTTGCATCGCGCCGCCGGCCGCCAGTCCCACGACGACAAGCAGCGAGGACATGCCGAGCGAGAACACGAACAGGTACGTGAATCCGCGCCATGCGCTGTGAGTGGCGGCCACCCATGTGAGCAAGGTGGCCATGACCGGTGCACCGCATGGTGCCGCCACCAGACCGGATGCAGCCCCCATACCGAATGCGCTGACCACCCGACCTCGCGTCTCGAGCGAGGCCGCGCGCTGGAGCCACGAGGTGGGCACCGGCACGGCGATCACGTCGAACATCATCAACGCGAAAACCACGAGCAGATTGGCCATCGCCAGCAATAACCAGCGATTGGTACTCACCGCACCGAACAGCGCTCCCGTCATGCCGGCCAGCAGGCCCAGCGCTGCATACGACAGCGCCAGTCCGAAGACGTACGCCAGTGTAAGCGTCCAGGCGCGCTGTTTCGCGACACAGCGCGTCGACCCCTGCAGTGTGCCTCGGGTACCCACCTGCTGACCACCGACGACCGCCGCCGTGATGGGAATCATCGGGTAGATGCACGGCGTGAGACTGGTCAGCACACCACCGGCGAACACCGCCGGGTAGGTCAGCCAGGACTGGGTGCTCAGCAAATTGCCTACATCGGGAAGCGCCATGGACTCTTTGCGTGCAGTGAACGTCGGCCGCAGAGTGAAGAGCGGACGGTGCACCTATACGCGACGAGCTCCGGGAGTTCCCACCGGCGTTACGGCGCGCGCGCGGGGGTGATGATGATGTTGCGGTATTCCACGGCGGTGTGATCGCCCTGCAGGTAGATGGGACCCGGCTGTCCTTCGTTGCTGTCGAGCGCACCGCCGGTGATGCCGGGAATGGTCTGGTCGGCAATGACCGTCTTGCCGTTGAGCACCACGGTCACGCGACGCCCGATGAGCGTGATGTCGTACGTCTGCCAGACACCAGGCCCCTTCGACACGTTCTCGTTTGCCGTCAGGAAGCCGTAGATGCCACCCAGATGCACCGGCGTGGGTTCGAGGTCGCCGTTGTCTTCGACCTGCACTTCGTAACGACCGCGCAGATACACGCCGCTGTTGCCGCCCTTCGGATAGCGGAATTCGAGGTGCAGCTTGAAGTCGGTGTAGTGCTGCTTCGTGGCGAGATTGGCGCCCGACCGACTGTTGGTGAGCACCCCATCCATGATCGACCACCGACTGGTGCCGGCGAGTGGGGCCCACGCGTCCATCGACTTGCCGTCGAAGAGCGTCACGGGCGTGCCCCACACCGGTGCCGCGGTTCGGCGCAGCAGCGGCGCGCGCACCGCCACGAAGCGGTGTGATTCACCGCGTGGCGTGGTGAGCGTACCGCTGAGACGGTCATCGGCGAACGTGGCCTCGATGCGGAGGTCGTTCGGTTCGGCATCCCATTGCGGCGGAATCGCAAAACGCATGGTGTTGTTCGCAAACTCCACCTTGGCGATAGGGCGCGCGCTGCCGCCCGATCCGACAAACCGTCCCACCAGTGTGCGGATCCCCGACTGGCTCACTTCGAGCCATGACGGATAGGGGCCGTTGGCGCCCTGCACGGTGAGATCCCACCGCCCGATGATGGGCGCGCCGGCCTGCCCTTCCAGCACCTGTGCATTCAGCATCGACGCAGCACTCAGCAGCGCACCCATTGCCACCGCACGCAGCGAGAGCCTCGGCACGAGGCGAAACGAGGACAACATGGCGAAGCTCATGATGATGGTGAGGTAGAGGGCGATGGCGTCGGTGATGACGATGTTGGCGAAGACGGCACTGGCGTTGTCGTTGCCGAAGTCGATGCTGCGGCGAGTTGTTGTGCCGCCGCATGAATGGCGGCGCGAATGCGCGGATACGTCCCGCACCGACAGACGTTGCGCTCGAGCGCGCGATCGATGTCGGCATCGGTGGGCATGGGCTGGGCACCAAGCAGTGCGATGGTGGCCATCACCTGTCCCGACTGGCAGTACCCGCACTGCGACAGGTCGGCTTTCACCCACGCATCGCGCACGGCGTCGACCACCGGACCTTGCACGCCTTCGATGGTGGTGATGACACGTCCGGTCAGCGTCCCGATGGACGTGACACAGGCTGGCGTGGGGACACCGTCCACATGCACAAGGCATGCGCCACACTGCGCCATGCCGCACCCAAAGCGCGTGCCCATGAGCTGCAGCGACTCGCGCAATGCCCACAGCAACGGCGTGTCCGGATGCATGGCGACCACCTGCTCACGGCCATTCACCAGCAGTCGCACCGGTTCGGACTGACTCACAGGGACGACTCCGATGCGGGCGTACTCAATGGCATGCGCAGCGGCAGCGCGCGCACCCGCTGGCCCGTGAGTGCAGCAAGGGCGTTCCCCACGGCCGGCGCCACCGGTGGCAACGCCACTTCACCGGCGCCACTGGGTGGCTCACTGCTCGCGATGAGATGCGTCTCCATCGCCGGACACTCATCGATGCGCAGCGGTCGGTACTCCTGAAAGGTGCCCTGTCGCACGCGTCCATTCTCGATGGTGATCTCGCCATGCAGCGCGGCCGACAAGCCGTACACGATTGCGCCCTCCACCTGCTGCTTCACGCCACTCGGATTGACCACCAGCCCGCAGTCGATCGCGCTCACCACCCGATGCACTCGCGGTTGTCCAGCACTGTCCAGCGACACCTCGGCCACCTGCGCCACATAACTGCCAAACGACCAGTGCAGCGCGAGACCACGGGCACGCGGTGCCCCATCCTTCCCTCGCGCCAGGGGTGTGCCCCACCCGGCTGCATCGGCGGCGCGGCGCAATACGGTGGCCGCACGCGGGTGCTGCTCAAGCATCGCCAGGCGATAGTCGAGCGGATCCTGTCCGGCCTCCTTCGCCAGCTCGTCGATGAAACACTCGAGAAAGAACGCCTGGTGAGAATGCCCCACACTGCGCCATGAACCCACGGGTACCGCCAGTGTCACTTCGGCG
>NZ_DASWXE010000112.1:0-87810 GCF_036405635.1 Gemmatimonas sp.
GTATTCTCCCGGCACTCGCGCGACGCGCCGCGATGCGCGATGATCTCAGGGATGCCGGGAACCCGATTTCGACGACGTGACATGGCGGTCATACTCCGCAACCTGCCCCCGCTGCGCGGCAGGGTCAATCGGCTCCATTCGTCCCCGGCTCCGGACCCCCTGTCGGCGGCCACCGGCTGCCCGTTCGTCCCGTCCGGATCCACGTCCCGGAATTCGGCCTTAACGCCCCGCGCTTCGTCCCGTCCAAGAGGGTGGAGCGTATGATCCATGCCGATCCCCGGGACGATGCCTCGATGGACAGTCAGCTCATCGAGCAGTGGAAGTCGGGTGATGAGCGGGCGGCCACGGCGATCGTGGAGCGGCATGCGGAAGCGCTGAGTCGGTTTGCGGTACGTCTCGGCATCACGGAAGACATCGACGAGTTGGTGCAGGAAACGTTCATTCGCGCGTTCGGTGCGCTGGACTCGTTCCGGTCGGACAGTTCGCTGCGAACCTGGTTGTTCACGATCGAACGCCGACTGGTGATCGACCGACGGCGCGCGCAGTCGCGACGGGGGCACGAGGTGGCTGTCGAAGACGCACACATGGCAACCGAGTACGACGCACTCGACACGCTGGTGGCTGATGAAGCCTCACAGCGGGTAGTGGACGCGATGGCTCGATTGACGCGCATGCAACGGGAAGTGTTCCTGCTGCGTGTTCAGGAAGGCAGGAGTTACCGGGAGATCGCAGAGATTCTCGACACGACGGAAGGGTCGGCCCGGGTGCACTATCACAACGCGATACGCGCGGTGAAGGAGTTTCTCGATGACTGAGTGTCAAGCGCCGGAGCTGCAGGATCTGCTCCCCGACTACGTGGCGGAGTTGCTGGGCGACGCGGAACGGTCGCAGGTGCATGCGCATCTGGTGACGTGCTCGGCGTGCGCCGGTGATGTCGCGCTCCTGCGCACCGTGCGCGGTTTGCGTCCGCAGGCCGTCGCGCTGGATGCCGCCCGCTTGTCACGTATCGTGGCGGCACTCCCGAAACCGCCGCAGCAGCCCGTCACGGCGCATCCGCCGCGGCCGATGCTGGTGCGTACCGTCGACGAGAAGCCCGGTACCGATCGTGCCACTGCGCCGGTCGCCACACCGCCGTCCATTCACACCCGTCCGCGTCGGCGTATGCCGAGCGGGCCCACACTCTGGCGCATTGCCGCCACGATGACGGTGATGGTGGCCGGTGCCACGTCCTTGCTGGTGGCGCGTCGCGGCGCGGAGTCCGGCACGGCACCGATGTCTCAGCTGGCCGCCGCCGAAAGCCTGCAGATGCCGGCATTGCTGGCGGAGTCGTTGTCGGCTGTGCAGGGCACCGATGCGCGCGGTGTGCTGGCGTCGCAGCCGGATGTGCCAGTGTCATACGGAGATCTCGGCGACTACACCGAGGAAGAGTTGCAGGCGATGCTGGATCGTCTGGATCAGTGGGACGGGGCCACGAGCACGGATCCCATGCCCGCGGTGCCCATTGTCGGCACGCGTGGAGGCGCGCTATGACCGCTGTGCGCACGCTGGTCGTGCTGCTGTCAGCGGTGGTGACATTGTCGGCCGCGTCGTCACTCGAGGCACAGGGCGGTCCGCCATCGGGCGGGCAACCGGGGAAGATGGGTCGTCCCGGCCGTGACGAGATGGCGCAGCGCGAGCAACTCGAGCGTCGCTTTCAGGAGCGGCTCGATGAGATCGTGAAGCAGCGCCTGAGTCTTTCCGACGAGCAGCACGCCAAGCTTCGGGAGGTGGCGAGCCGCACGGAAGAATCGCGGCGGCAGCTGCGTCGCGACGAAATGTCGGTGCGCATGGCGATGCGCCGCGAACTCATGGCGGGCGAGAAAGCCAGCGAAACGCGCGTGGGCGAGTTGCTCGACCAGATGCCCGGCCTCGAGCGACGCCGGCTGGAGCTCATGGAGCGCGAGCAGAAGGAACTGGCCAAGTTCCTGTCACCCATCCAGCGCGTGCGGTACTTCGGCCTGCAGGAAGAACTGCGACGCGGTATGCAGGAGATGCAGCGGCGCCGAATGGGCATGGACGACTCGAGCAAGGCCCGGGTGCCGCGCGACTCGGAAATGCCGCGCAAGCGGGAACCGGGCGACCGGTAAGAGCGGCCGGGTTGGGCGCACAACAAAAGCGGGGAGCATCGCCGATTGGCCGATGCTCCCCGCTTGTCTTGATACCTGCAGTGCCCAGAGTGGGGGTCGAACCCACAAGAAGTTGCCTTCGGGGGATTTTGAGTCCCCTGCGTCTGCCAATTCCGCCATCCGGGCTACAACGAAGATCCAAGTGTACTCAGGGCGCGCGTTCGCCGCCATGGCGGGATCGTGCTTGCATCGGGTCAGTTCGTTCGACGCATACTGATATCGAGTCGGGCGCTGCGCAGATAGCCGCAGTGGCCACCCCGCGACACCTCAACCTCATCCCGCACCTCACTGAATCCCGCACCTCACTGACGTAGCCCGGCGCCTCCAATTCGACGCGATACCGGCCGGGACGTTCCATTGCCGCGACGTAGAGCAGCGCGTCGCCCTGCGGCATTCCGCGCGCCGTTTCGACGTAGTCGCCGTTGATGATTCGCATCGTCGGTGCAGGGTCGGGAGCCTTCTTGGTCTGGGCATCCGTCACATAGACGCTCACGCCGTAGGTCCCGACCAGCACACAGTCTCCCCGAAACAAGGAGCACGACGACAGCAGCGTGGCCCCGGCGCTCAGAATCAGAAGGCGCCAGGTTGTCATGGCGGGGCGAGGGGTAGCTCGGTCGCCGCGGTGCAGTTGCAAAGGATTCACAAAAACATCCGGATTGAGGCCAATTACAATCTCAACGGTGAGGGGGACTCCCGCGTACACTGGCCGTGTGATTATTGTTCGGCCGTTGCTGCTGGACAGTAACCGATGGGGTGTAGCTCAATGGCAGAGCATCCGACTGTTAATCGGACGGTTGGTGGTTCGAGTCCACCCGCCCCAGCTTCCCACGATGCCCGGTGTCCCGCAAGGGAACACCGGGCATCGTGCGTTGTAGCCCTGTCGTATAGCTTCCGGACATCTCTTACCCGGTTCCCATGTCGCTTTCGTTTCAGCTTTCCCACGCTGCCTCTGCGTCGATTGACACCCCCCTGCTGGCGGTCATCCTGCCGCAGGACGCTTCGCTGCAGGACGGTGTGCTTGGCGGTGCCCTTGGAGAACTGGACGCACAGCTGCATGGCGCCATTGGGCGCTCGCTGACTCGGCGCGATTTCCGCGGCGGTCGTGACGAAACGCTGTTGCTGGTCGGTGGTGAGACCGGTGTGCAACGCCTCTTGCTCGTGGGTCGGGGCAGTGCACCGCTCACGCGCACCACGGCGCGCCGCGCCGCGGCCATTGCCGCTCGGCAGGCCACCAAGCTGGGCACAGGCGCACTCACACTGCTGCTGCCGGACGATTCCACCACGGATGGCAGCGCCACCGAAGGACTGGTGATCGGCGCCGCTGCAGGCAGCTGGAGCTATCCCGACCTGCAGACACAGCCCCCGGAGAAGGATCGCCGCGCCCGCGTGTCGTCGATCACGATCGTCGCGCCCGCCGGCGCGCCCACCGCCGCTGGCTTCGAAGTCGGCGTCGCGATGGCGGAAGGGCAGGCCATCGCCAAGCGTCTCGGCCAGATGCCGGGCAATGTCTGCACGCCGGATACCTTCGCCGAAGTGGGGCGCGAGATCGCCGAGCGGCATGGCATGGAGCTCACCGTGTGGGGCCGCGAACAGCTGGCCGCGGCGAACATGGGGTCGTTCCTATGTGTGGCGCAGGGCACCACGCAGGATCCCAAGCTCGTGGCACTCGAGCACCGTGGCGGCCCGGCGGATCAGAAGCCGGTGGTGCTGATCGGCAAGGGACTCTGCTTCGACACGGGCGGTATCTCCATCAAGCCGGCGCCGGAGATGGAGTGGATGAAGTTCGACATGTCGGGCGCGGGCGGCGTGATGGGGGCGATGGAAACCATCGGCCGCCTCAAGCTGCCGGTGAATGTCGTCGGCATCATCGGTTCGACGACCAACATGCCGTCTGGTGAAGCTGTGAAGCCCGGTGACGTCGTGCGCGCGTCGAACGGCAAGACCGTCGAGATCATCAACACCGACGCGGAAGGGCGTCTGGTACTGGCCGACCTCTTGGTGTTCGCCAAGCGTTTCGATCCGGCCATTGCCATCGATGCGGCGACGCTGACTGGCGCCATCGTCATCGGTCTCGGCCACAATGCCGTCGGCGTGTTCGGCAACGATCAGAGTGCGATCGATGAAGTGATCAACGCCGGGCAGGCGGCCGGTGAGCCCGGCTGGGCGCTGCCGCTGTGGGATGACTACAAGGAGCAAATCAAGTCCGACGTGGCCGACCTCAAGAACACCGGCGGCCGGGCGGCGGGCTCGATCACGGCCGCGCTGTTCCTGCAGGAATTTGTCGACGGCTATCCGTGGGTGCACCTCGATGTGGCCGGCACGGCGTATTCGCAGACGGACCTCGGCTGGATTCCGAAGGGACCCACCGGGACACCCGTGGGCACGTTCGTCGAAATCGTTCGCGCCCGCACGCGTCAGTGACCACACCCGCCGTGCGCCAATCGAGGCAGAACATCGTACGACGCGGCGCCTGGCGGCTCGTCGCGAGTGTGGCATCGGCCCTGCTGCTGATGCCGGCGTTCGTCTTGGCGCAGGTGCGCCCCGATTCTACGCGGCGTGATTCCGTGCGAGTAGAACTGCCGATCCCGCCGCGGGATTCCGCCGCAGCAGATTCGGCGATGCAGGCCCGCATCCTCGCGCGCAGCGACAGCATCCGGAACCTCATGCTCGGCGACACCATCAAGACGCCGGTCGCGCGTTTTGAAATGCCGTCGGCGGCGCTGGATATCTCCGAACGTCTGCGCTTCGATCGAAACGCCATTCTGTCATCGAGTGCGATGACGCTGGCCGACCTGTTGGACCGCGTTCCAGGGGTCTCCACATTCCGCAGTGGATGGCTGGCCGGTATCCATGCGGCCGCATACAACGGCGACGCCCGACGCATCCGCTACTTCATCGATGGCATCGAAGTGGATGGCGTGGATACGCGTGGTGTTGGTGCCATCGATCTCGTGAACATCCCGATCTGGACGCTCGAGGACCTCGTGATTGAACGAGGGGCCGGTGAGATCCGTGTGTGGATGCGCACCGTGGCGGCCACACACACCACGCCCTATTCCCGCGTGGACATTTTCACCGGTGACCTAAACACCAACGCCTTCCGCGGGTTTGTGGCGCGGCGTTGGCGCAATGGCCTGATGTTTCAGGCAGGTGGTCAGCAGGTGGCCACACAATCCGGGCGCGTGACCGCGTTTGATGGCAACACGGGGCAGCGCCTTCGCAGCGATGGCAGTGTGCAGTTGTTCCTGGGTCGACTGGGTTGGGCGCGCGGCAAGTGGAGCGTGGATGCGTACGGGCAGGGTGGGGCACGTGATCGTGACCGTCACACGTCGCGCGATACGAGCCTGTTCAACAATCTGCCTGGCTACAAGGGATCGCATCGCGAAGGGTACGTGCGGGTGGGCTACGGTGACACGCTGCGCGGTTTCTGGTCGCAGGCCATGGTGCAGTCGCTGCGGGTGAAGATCGAACCAGACACGTTCATTGCGGTGCTCGATGTCAGCGGAAGGGCCTTGCCGCGCCCTGATACCATCACCGCGCGTACGCAGCAGGTCGTGGCTGTCGGCTACCGCACGAACAACTGGGCGGTTTCGCTCACCGACCGGATCCGACCGCTGAATGGTCAGTCGGTACATGCGCCTGTAGCGCGCGGCAGCGCCAACTGGCGCGCGTTTTCCTTGGGTGGATGGGTCGAGCGTTCGGGACCCGACTCCACTGATCGTACCGAAGTCGTCGCACAATTCCGGCCGACTTCGTGGTTCGTGGTCAATGGGTCGCACGCCTCGCGCACGCCCGTCGACTCCAGCCTGCGCATTGCGTCCTCGAGCCTGCGCGCCGAAGCCGCGGTGCGATACAAGAATATCTGGTTGAGCGGTGGCGTACTGCGCGAGGACGCGGTGCGCTATGCCAATATCGAACTGCTCAATCTCCCGGGCGTGATGCTCGATGCACCCGCCGCGCAGGGCATGCTGATCGGCGCCCGCGGTCGTCTGTACAAGGACGTGCAGTTCGAGGTCCAGTCGATCCGCTGGGATACCGAGCAGTTCCAGCGCCCGCCGTCGACCATTCGTGCCGACCTGGCACTCATCAGCGATTGGCGCCGCCGGTTCCCGAAGGGCGAGTTCAGCATCAATGCCCGCATCAGCTACGAGATGCGAGGCGGTGTGCCGTTCTACTACGGCGTGCGTGGCGAGGAGGAAGAGCCGGACATTCGCGTCACGGAAAAGGCACAGGTGGCGACCGCGCATCTCGAGATCCGCATCCAGAAGGGCACGCTCTTTTACCAGTATCGCAATCTGTCCGGTGGTCAGTACGAGCAGATTCGGGGCATCACCATGCCGCCGGCCGTGCAGATGTATGGCATGCGCTGGGAATTCTGGAACTGAGGCCGCAGCGGACCGATTCGCGGCGGATTGACGTTCCTGCAATTGACGGGTATGCCGTGGCGCATTTCATTGCCGAATCCATGAGCGCCACATGATTCGTTCGATGACAGGCTTCGGCCAGGCCGAAGGGGCGATGGGCACGCTGCACGTGGTGGTCGACGTGCGCACCGTGAACCATCGATTTTTCTCGCCGAGCATCAAGCTGCCCGGGAGTTTCGCACGGTGGGAAGCCGACGTGCGCGAGGCCATGCGCCAGAAGGTCAGCCGGGGCCACGTGACCCTCACCGTGCGCTCCGAGCGGCAGGCTGAGACGGCCATCACGATAGACGAAGCCCGGTTCAGTGCGGTCGCCAGCCAGCTCAAGGGGCTGGTGGAACGCCACGGGCTCACGGGCGGTGTGGATCTGGCCAGCGTGCTCCGCATGCCCGACGTCATGTCGGCGCCGCGTGATGACGATGAGACGGGGTCTGCGGCCGACCTGGTCACGATTGTCAGCCAGGCGCTCGATGCATTGGCTCGCTCACGGGCCGAAGAAGGAGCGAGACTGGCTGAGGTGCTGCGCCAGCGTGTGGATCAGGTGGAGGCGGCCCTCGGGCGCATCGCCGCCCGCGCTCCGGAGCGCATCGTCGCTCACCGCGACCGGTTGCGGGCGTCGGTCAAGGAACTGGCCGAGGGCGTGGCGGTGGACGAAACCCGTCTGGCCCAGGAAATCGCCATTCTGGCCGATCGGATGGACGTGGCCGAGGAGCTGGACCGTTTCCACGCCCATCTGGCGGCGTTCCGCGGCACGCTGGCCGAGCCGGGTGAGCCCGTGGGCAAGCGCCTCGGCTTTCTGCTGCAGGAGATGCTGCGCGAGGCCAACACGACGGGTAGCAAGGCGGCGGACGCCGCGATCCTCCATGAGGTGGTCGGACTCAAGGAGGAGCTGGAACGGATCCGAGAACAGGTCGAGAACCTCGAGTGAGCACGTTTCCGGTCATCCTGTCCGCCCCATCTGGTGGGGGAAAGACCACAATTGCACGCCGGTTGCTGGAGCGGCGGAGCGATTTGGGTTATTCTGTTAGTTGCACGACGAGGGCGCCCCGTGAGGGAGAGGTCGACGGGCGCGATTACCGGTTCCTGAGTCCGGAAGCGTTTTTGTCCGCGCGTGATGCGGGTGAGTTCGCCGAGTGGGCTGAGGTACACGGCAATTTTTATGGGACACTGCGGTCGGAGGTGGAGCGTGTGCTCTCCGGTGGCCGGCATGTGCTCATGGACATCGACGTTCAGGGCGCGCGGCAGTTCCACGCGGCGTTCCCGGATACCGTGCTCATTTTTGTCCTGCCGCCGTCGGGTGAAGTGCTCAAGTCCCGGCTGTCGGCGCGCAAAAGCGAAAGTCAGGAGAAGCTCCTGGTCCGTCTTCGCAATGCGCGCGCCGAGTTGGGAGAAGTTGGTCGCTACCACTACGTGGTCGTGAACGACAATCTCGATCGGGCGGTGGACCAGGTGAGTGCCATCATCGATGCCGAAGGATTGCGCCATGATCGCGTTCACGCGGTCGAAGCGCAGGTCGAGGCGCTCATTGCGCAGCTCGAACAGGAAATTCACGCATTCAGCAGGGGCGACTGACGCATGCAGGTTTTCACGCCGACGGACGTTACGAAGCACGCGACGAACAAGTACCTGAGCGTGCTGATCGCCGCGAAGTTCGCGCGGGTGCTCAACGAGTTCCCACGGGATCGTTCGCTGAACGAAAAGAAGCTCACGACGCGCGCGCTCGAAGAGCTGACGGACGGCGATATCGAGTTCAAGGTGCAGCCGCGCCGTCGCCCGGGCTGAGCCTTTGCGCCCTGCAGTATCAGGCGCCGTGCCGAAGCGATTTGCGTTCGGCGCGGCGCCTTTTCCACCCCTGTCCCCCAGATTCCCACCTTCGTGTCCGCACCGCGTCGTCCGTCATCTTTGTTGAACACCTGAGGGCACGGACTGACCATGGACGCCAGGGACCGACTACGCCGATATCTCGAGCAGCGCCGCGAGCTCGGTGAATCCGAGTACGTACTCGACGGACTGTCGGTGGATTCAGTGCTCGACATCGTGGGGGCGAAGTCCACGTCACCAGCGCGCCGCCCGGCTGCGGATAGCGGGGCTTCCCGTGGCGCCGTCGCGGGGAGCAGCCGCGCACCAACGCCCGCTGCACCGCCGTCTGACTATCAGGTGTCAGACGAGAGAGGCGGAGCGGAAGGGTCGCCGCCAGTGCAGGATTTCGCGCCACCGCCGCCTGCGCCGCGCTTCGATGCCGACACCAGCGCTGACTGGCGTACGGCGTTGCGGGGTCTCGATCCCTCAGCCGCGCAGAAGCCGGCGGCCAAAGCCGATCGCGCGCCAACATCGTCCAATCCAGAAGCCGCTCGCGCCGACGCGGCGCCGTCCGCCGCAGAGCGGTCCAAGGGTTCAGCCGCGCCCGCGGGCAATCCGGCCCAGCTTCCGGCCTGGCTCGAGGCACTGGGTCTGCCAGCAGGACTCGAAGCGGGCGCGACATCGGCATCGTTGGCCCCGGAGGTGGCGCTGCTGCCATCGCTGGAAGCGCTCACCCAGCACGTGGCGAGCTGCCAGCGGTGCGCGCTCCACGCGTCGGCCAAGAATCCCGTGCCCGGAGAAGGCAATCCGACTGCCGACTTTCTTTGCGTCGGCGAGGCGCCCGGGGCAAACGAAGACGCTCAGGGCCGTCCCTTCGTCGGCGATGCCGGCCAGTTGCTCACCAAGATCCTCGGTGCGATCCAGCTGACCCGCGAGTCCGTCTACATCTGCAACGTGCTCAAGCACCGGCCGCCTGGGAATCGCGATCCGCTGCCGGATGAAGTGCTGGCGTGCCAGCCCTACCTGCTGCGTCAGGTGGAATTGGTGCGGCCCAAGGTCATCCTCGCGCTGGGTCGTTTTGCCGCGCAGACACTGCTGCAGACCACCACGTCCATCAGTGCGCTGCGTGGGCGCATTCATCGTTTTCATGGCGTGCCTCTCATCGTCACCTACCACCCGGCGGCGCTGCTGCGCAACGAGTCGTGGAAGCGTCCCACCTGGGAAGACGTGAAGCTGGCCCGCCGCGTACTCGACGCTGCCCTCGCCGCCAATGGCGAAGCCGGTGGCACGTCGACGCTGGAGTCTCGCTGACATGACCAGTCTTGTTCCCGCCGCCGCAGCACAGGTGCCGGCCTCACGCGATCCCTACAAGGAACGCCGCCCACCCTGGTCCGAAGAAGCCGAGCAGGCGGTGCTCGGTGCGATGCTGCTCGATGCCGATGCGATCATGCGCGCCGCCGAGCATGTCGACGATACGATGTTCTATCGGGAAGGCCATCGCCGCTTGCACCGCGCGATGATTGCCATCACCGAGCGTGGCGACGTGGTGGATCCGCTCACGCTGGCCGATGAACTCGAACGTCGCGGTGAGCTCGAGCACGCGGGTGGACGAGAGTATCTCGCGTTCCTGCTCGATGCCGTGCCCACGGTGGCCAACGTGGAGTACCACGCGCGCATCGTGAAGGAGAAGGCGTTGCTGCGCCGGCTGATCGAAGTCAGCACTGAGATCGTGCAAGAGGCGTTCGAAGGACGCGTCATGGCGACCGACCTGCTGGACAGCGCGGAGTCACGGATCTTCGGCCTTGGACAGAGCAAGGAGCGCACGGGCTTCGCGCGCATCAAGGAGTTGCTCTGGCCGGCCATGGAAAAGCTCGAGCTGCTTTCGCAGCGTGACCAGGCCATCACGGGCGTGCCAACGGGCTTCATCGAGCTCGATCACATGACGTCGGGCTTCCAGCCGGCCGACCTGATCATCGTCGCGGCCCGTCCGTCCATGGGCAAGACGGCGTTCACGCTCAATATCGCGCAGCATTCGGCCATCACGGCCAAGGTGCCCGTGGCGTTCTTCTCGCTCGAAATGAGCAAGGAATCGCTCGTGCAGCGTATGCTCGCCTCCGAAGCGCTCATCGATGCACAGGCGTTGCGTAAAGGTGGTAGGGCGCTCGATGAATCGATGCCACGTTTGGCGAAGGCGGCTGGTATTCTGAGCCATGCACCGATCTTCATCGACGACACGCCGGGCATCACGCTGCTCGATATGCGCGCCAAGGCGCGGCGGCTCAAGGCCGAACACGACCTTGGGCTCATCATCGTGGACTACCTGCAGCTCATGACGGGCCCCGCCGGCGTGGAGAACCGTCAGCAGGAAGTCTCGCAGATTTCGCGCGGTCTCAAGGCCCTCGCGAAAGAGCTGGGTGTGCCGGTGGTGGCGCTCTCCCAGCTTTCGCGTGCGCCCGAGCAGCGTACCGGCGACGACAAGGGCCGTCCGCAGCTGTCCGACCTTCGTGAATCGGGCGCCATCGAGCAGGACGCCGACGTGATCATGTTCATCTTCCGTCAGGAAGTGTACGCCGAGCGCGACGAGAATGGTCGGCTCAAGGACCCTACCCTCGAGGGGCGGGCCGAGATCATCATCGGCAAGCAGCGTAACGGTCCGATCGGCAGTGCGCGGTTGTTCTTCCACAAGCAGTACACGCGCTTCGACAACTTCTCGCCGCGTCAGGACACGGGATACAGCGACGGTGGCGGCTTTGGCGGGCCCAAACTCGTGCGTGGTCCGGACGACTTCAACGGCACGCCGTTCTGATGGCGAAGACGCGCACGGTCTATCGCTGCACCGACTGCGGCGCCGAGTTCCCGAAGTGGGCTGGCCGGTGCGAGAGCTGCAGTGCGTGGAATACCCTGGCGGAAGAGATCGTGGCGCCGGTGGCCACGAGCAAGCGCACCGCAGCGCGCGCGGCGGGTGGGGTGGCCGGTCGCACGGTCACTCTGGGTTCGGTCACGGCCGCAGATACGCCACGCTGGCGTACGGGTCTCGACGAATTCGACTTCGTGCTGGGCGGCGGTATCGTGCCGGGCAGCATGGTGCTGGTGGGCGGCGAGCCTGGTATCGGCAAGAGCACGCTGTTGCTGCAAGCAGCAGCGCGACTCGAGGCGTCCGGACAAGCCACCCTGTACGTCTCCGGCGAGGAAAGTGCGCTGCAGGTGCGCCTGCGCGCCGAGCGGCTGGCTGAAGATGCGAGTGCGGTGAGCCTGCTGACCGAGACATCACTCGAGACGATTCTGGCCACGGCGGCGCAGCCCACAGCAGATGGCCGGCCGGTGCGGGCGCTCATTGTCGATTCCATCCAGACGGTGCACACCGAGCTGCTCGAAGGAGCGCCGGGCAACGTGGGGCAGGTGCGTGAGTGCGCCGCGCGCCTGATGCGATTTGCCAAGGATACGGGCACCACGGTGTTCGTGATCGGCCATGTCACCAAGGGGGGCGGCATCGCGGGCCCCAAGACGCTCGAACACATCGTCGACACGGTGCTGTATTTCGAGGGTGACAGCACACTCGACCACCGGGTACTGCGGGCAACGAAGAATCGCTTCGGCAGTGTCGACGAGATTGGTGTGTTTCGCATGGTGGGCACGGGACTGGTGCCCGTGGAGAACCCGTCGGCGCTGTTCCTTGGCGACCGGCGGGAGATTGCCAGCGGCAGCGCGGTGTGCGCATTGATGGAAGGCACACGCCCCGTGTTGGTGGAAGTGCAGGCGCTGGCGGCACGCGCAGGGTTTGGTACGCCGCAGCGCGTGGCGAATGGCATCGACGCACGTCGTTTGGCATTGCTGCTCGCGGTACTCGACAAGCGCGGCGGGTTTCCCTGCACGCAGCTCGACGTGTTCTGCAACGTGGTGGGCGGTATGCGGGTGCAGGAGCCCAGTGTCGATCTGGCGGTGGTCGCCGCGTTGGCGTCCAGCGTGGTCGACCGGCCGCTGCCGTCACACGCGGTGTTCCTGGGAGAACTTGGACTGGGCGGGGAAGTGCGGCCTGTCTCGCAGGCCGAGCGACGGCTTGCTGAAGCGGCCAAGCTGGGCATGACCACCGCCTACATGTCGGATCGCGCCATCCCGCGCCGCATTCCGGGCGATATCACGGTGATCGGCGTGCGTACTCTTAATGACGTGCTGCAGCGCACCGTCGGAAAGGACGCCGCGTGATGTGCAACGGCGTACAACGATCTGTGTGGAACGAGAGATTTCATGAGTGACAGCCTGCAACCGCCGCGACGCATCATTCCGCCGCCTGTGATTGCCTCGCGCGGAGAAGCCTCACCAACCAGCAATACCGTTCGCGATGTGGGCGTGGTGATCGTTGCCGGTGGTTCGGGATCGCGCACGGGCAGCGCGGAGCTCAAGCAGTTCCGATGGGTGTCCGGCAAGCCGGCGTTGCTGCACAGCGTGCAGGCGTTCATGGCTCGTGAAGATGTCGCCGTCGTGGTCGTGGTGTTGCCCAAGGCCTACGCCGCCGATCCGCCGCCCTGGTTGTTCCAGTGTGATGTCGATCGTCTGCTGGTCTCCGTCGGCGGCGCCGAACGACACCAGAGCGTGGTGAATGGTCTCGAAGATCTGCCGGAAGAGGTGACGGTGGCCGTCGTGCACGATGCCGCTCGGCCGCTGGTCACCGACGACACGATCGATCGCGTGATTGCCGAGGCGCGCAAGGGACATGGTGCGGTGGCGGCGCTGCCGGTGGTCGATACGCTCAAGGAAGTGGACGAACACGGTCGCATCGTGCGCACGGTCGACCGCACGCATCTCTGGCGCGCGCAGACCCCGCAGGCGTTCCCCCGCGAGCTGCTCGAGGAAGCCCATGTGGCCGCCCGGCGTGATCGCATCGGTGCCACCGACGACGCCGCCTTGCTCGAGCGTCTTGGGCATCCGGTGGTGGTGGTCCGTGGCAGTGAACGCGGCATGAAGATCACCGAAGAAGGTGACTTCGCACGCGCGGAAGCGCTCAGCATCCTGCGGGATTGACGTCGACCATGCGGTGCGCGTGATCAACCTCAGCGAACTGTCGACGCCGTTCTGGTCACCGGCCGAGATCGAGGCGTCGTTGCGGGACACCCTCCAGCACCTCGATGCCGGCGGAGTGCTCGCCTATCCCACCGAGACTGTCTACGGCTTCGGCACCGCCGTCGATCACGACTCCGTCGAAGCCCTGGTGCGCATGAAGGGACGTCCACCGGGCAAGCCGTTCCTGCTCCTGATCGGTGACCCGGGACAGGTGGCGCGACTCGACCTGCATCTGCCCACATACGCCGCACAGCTGGCCGCGCGTTTCTGGCCCGGCCCCCTCACGCTGGTGTTGCGCGGTGGCGATCATCGGGTGCCGGCACGTGCTCGTGGCCCCGAAGGTGGTGTGGCGGTACGACTCACACCACATCCGGGTTTGCAGCGGTTGCTCGCCGCCTATGGCGAGCCGATTACGAGCACGAGTGCCAATCGCCCACGGGTGCCACCCGCTATGACCGCGTCGGAAATTGTATCGCAGTGGCCCGCGGAGATTCATCGCGGCACGCTGCGTGTGCTCGATGGCGGTCGACTCGCCCCATCGGAATCGTCCACGGTGGTGGATTGCACGGGGCGTAGACCGCGTGTCATTCGCCCTGGGGCGTTGCCGGCTTCATTGCTGCGCACCTGTGTTGCTGATCTCATCGGAGATACCTGATGCACCTTCTCTTCGTCTGCACGGGCAACACCTGCCGCAGTCCTATGGCCGAGGGCATAGCACGGCTCCTCGTGGCGCAGAGGGGCATTCCCGACGTCACCATCGGCAGTGCAGGCACCAGTGCATGGCCCGGCGCATCGGCGTCCGACGGCGCACTGCTGGTGGCACTGGAGCACGGCGTCGAACTCGGCGGGCACCGCGCCACGGCACTGGCCCCCGAAGTGGTGGCCAGCGCCGATCTCATTCTCACCATGGGCCCGCACCATCTTGATCGCGTGGAGGCCCTCGGTGGCGCTGGGCGCGCGTGGATGCTCACCGGCTACACCGGGCAGGCCGCGAGGCCGGTGAGTGATCCGTTTGGTGGTGACCTCGACGTGTACCGCGCGACCTATACCGAACTGGAACAGGAGATCGGCGCGATCCTCGACAAGGTCGTGGCTGATCGCGCCGGTCGGCAGGCCTGATAGACGATGATTGCCGGCGAGCGCCCCTCAGGCTTGGTGATTCTGGGTCACCCCGTGGCCCACTCGCTCTCGCCGGTGTTTCAGGGCGCCGCGCTGGCAGCCAGTGGCTTGGCGCTCACGTACACGCGCCGCGATGTGCCCCCGGAGCGTCTGCGCGAGGCACTGCATACGTGTCGTGATACCAACACCGGCGGCAACGTCACCATCCCACACAAAGAAGCGGTGGCGGCAGAGGCCGATCGGCTGTCCGAGACAGCCAGGCGTGCCGGCGCGGTGAACACGTTTTGGTTCGAGCGTGGCCTCCTGCACGGACACAACACCGATGTGGATGGCGCGCGCGCGACCATGCAGGCGTTGATGGCCGGTCGTTCTGCGCGACGTGCCGTGTTGCTCGGCAGCGGCGGTTCGGCTGCGGCCGTGTTGCTCGCACTCGCCGAGATGGGCGCGACCGAGATCGCCATCGTCGCACGCACGCCAGCCCGCGCGCATGCGCTGCTCGCGCGCACCGGAGTGAGTGGTGTCGTGTTGGACGCACACGATGATGCTCCTGGCGCGCTGGGGAACGCGGACCTCGTGGTGAACAGTACGCCGCTGGGACTGCGTGACGACGATGCGCTCCCGGTCGAACCCAGTGCGCTGTCTCCGCATGCCGCAGTCTTCGACCTGGTGTATCGCGGACGGACGGCTGGTCAGTCCGGTGGCACGCCGTGGGTGCGTGCCGCGCGGGCGCATGGACTCGCCGCAGAGGACGGACTGCGCATGCTGGTGGAGCAGGGGGCTTCCGCGTTTCGGAGCTGGTTTGGCATCGACGCACCGCGCGACGTCATGTGGCAGGCGCTTGGCGAGCAGGCGCCTGCGCCGGACCGACCTCGCCCCTGAGTGGCGCTGCATGAGAAGCAACGATCATGTCGGGGTACGGCACAGCGATCGCACACCCACGCCTCACCACAGCAGAGGCTCCAGCGGTCTATCGGCGATGTCCGCGTGGTCCCGCTTCGCACAGGGCGCGCTCGATTTCCTGCTGCCCGGCGCGTGTGTGCTGTGCCGGCGGGCCCATGCCTCTCACAGCACGCCCGATGGCATCGTGTGTGGCACCTGCATGGCCCGGCTGGTGCCACTCGCGCTGCCACTGTGCATGCGATGCGGTCACCCGCGTCTCTCGCTGACGGTGCCACTCCCCGCCGCCCGTCCGACGCGCGGACCGGTGGCGCTGGCTTCGGAGCAGGAACTGATGCCCTGTCGCTGGTGTGCGCGGCTCTCGCCCGAGATCCGCGCGGTGCGCTCGGTCTGCCGCATGGATGACGGCAGCGGTGGCGAGCTGGTGCACGCCCTCAAGTACCAGGGGTGGCACGCGGTGGCGGTGCCGATGGCCCGTCGCATGGCCCGACTCGACTGGCCCACGGATGTCCTCGAGGAGCGTGCGGCGGTGGTGCCTATGCCGCTCTCGGAACAGCGGCTGCGAGAGCGCGGCTACAATCAGGCCGGCGAGTTGGCTCGTGCCCTCGCGCCCCTCTGGCGCGTCCCCCTCCGGTCAAATGTCCTCGTACGTGCGCGCCATACACAATCACAGGTCCGGTTGACACCCTCCCAGCGTGCGAGCAACGTTTCCGGGGCGTTCACCGTGCCGGATTCCCGGCGCGCGATGCTGCGCGGCCAGCACGTCGTCCTGGTGGACGATGTCATCACCACAGCCGCGACGCTCAACGCCGCTGCCCAGGCTTTGCTCGAGGGCGGCGCGCGCATCATCAGCTGTGTCACCTTCGGTCGGGCGCCGGATACCGGCGACCGCACCGTTCCCGACGACGACTCACTCAGGAACTGACACGAATGGCCATTCGGGTTGGCATCAACGGCTTCGGCCGCATCGGGCGCCAGGTTTTGCGCGCCGCGAAGCAGCAGGGCGTGGCGGATATCGATTTCGTCGCGATCAACGACCTCACCGACACCGCGACACTGGCGCACCTGTTCCAGTACGACTCGGTGCACGGCAAGTTCGACGGTCAGGTCGGTCATGAAGCCGACGCCATCACCATCGACGGCGATCGTATCCGCATTCTCGCCGAGCGCGAGCCCGGCAAGCTGCCGTGGAAGGAACTCGGCGTCGACATCGTGCTCGAGTCGACAGGCCGTTTCACCGCGGCCGCCGATGCGCGCAAGCACATGGAAGCCGGCGCGAAGAAGGTCATCATCTCGGCCCCGGCCACGAACGAAGACATCACGGTCGTGATGGGCGTGAACAGCGACAAGTACGATCCGGCGTCGCATCACATCATCTCGAACGCGTCGTGCACGACGAACTGCCTCGTGCCGATGGTGAAGGTGATCCGCGACAACTTCGGTTTCGTGCATGGCTCGATGGTCACGATCCACAGCTACACGAATGACCAGAGCATCCTCGACCTGCCGCACAAGGACCTGCGCCGCGCGCGTGCGGCTGCCGTGTCCATGATCCCGACCACGACGGGTGCCGCCAAGGCCACGTCGCTCGTGATCCCCGAAGTGAAGGGCAAGATCGACGGTATCGCCGTGCGCGTGCCGACGCCCGACGTGTCGCTCACCGACCTGACGTGCATTGTCGAGCGTCCGGTGACCAAGGAAGAAGTCAACGCCGCGTTCAAGGCCGCGTCGGAGTCGGGCGCCCTGGAAGGCGTGCTGGGTTACAGCGAAGTGCCGCTCGTGTCGATCGACTACGTGGGCAACCCGAACTCGTGCACGCTCGACGCACTGAGCACGATCGTCATCAATGGCACCATGGTGAAGATCTCGGGCTGGTATGACAACGAGTGGGGTTATTCGTCGCGCTGCGTCGACCTGCTGCGTTTCGTCGGCTCGCGCCTCTAAGCGCACACGGAGACATCGGCCTGCCACAGGCCTGACGACAGGGAGACCGCACGGACGGGTCTCCCTGTCGTTTTCCCGGTTCTATTTCCCGCCTCGCATTCGGTGATGACCACCAAGACCATTCGCGACCTCGCGCCTGCCGATCTGCAGGGCAAGCGTGCGCTTGTGCGCGTCGACTTCAACGTGCCGCTCAACGACGCTGGCCAGGTGGCCGACGACACGCGTATCACAGCGGCACTGCCGACCATCACCACACTGCTCGACGGTGGCGCCCGCGTGATTCTGCTGGCGCACTTCGGACGCCCCAAGGGCGCGCCCGAAGCCAAGTATTCGCTCGCGCCCGTCGCGGCCCGCCTCAGGGAGCTGCTGCCGCGCCCCGTGCACTTCCTCGGGGAAACCGTGGGTGACGCTGCGGTCTCAGCGTCGAAAGCGCTCGCCGCCGGCGAAGTGCTGCTGCTCGAGAACACCCGCTTCCTGCCGGGCGAAGAGAAGAACGACGACGCCCTCTCACAGCAGCTCGCGCAGCTCGGCGATGTGTACGTCAACGACGCGTTTGGTGCGGCGCATCGCGCGCATGCCAGCACCGCTGGTGTGGCGAAGTATTGCCGTCCGGCCGTGGCCGGCCTGCTCATGGAGAAGGAGCTCGCGTATCTCGGCGGCGCACTCGCCAATCCGCAGCGACCGTTCGTGGCCATCCTCGGCGGCTCCAAGATCTCCGGCAAGATCGACGTGGTCGAAGCGTTGTTGCCCAAGGTCGATCACCTGCTGATCGGCGGTGCGATGGCATGCACGTTCTTCCGCGCGATGGGCTTCGAGACCGGCAACTCGCTGGTCGAACCGGATCGTCTCGACATGGCGCGTGATCTGCTGACGCGCGGCGGCGACAAGCTGGTCCTGCCGGCGGATGCGACGATTGCCCCGGCCATGGACGCCGGTGCGCAGGCCTCGGCGGTGGCCCGTGATGCCATTCCTGCCGGTCAGGCGATGTTCGATATCGGACCAGCCAGCGCCGCGCAGTACCGCACGCTGATCGAAGGCGCGAAGACGGTGCTCTGGAACGGCCCGATGGGTGTGTTCGAAAAGCCCCCGTTCGACGCTGGCACCCGGAGCGTGGCCGATGCCATGGCTCACGCCACAGGGCAGGGCGCCACGACCATCATTGGCGGTGGTGACTCCGCGGCAGCGGTGGCCGAAGCCGGACTCGAATCGCAGATGTCGCATGTGTCCACGGGCGGTGGCGCCTCGCTCGAGTTTCTCGAGGGCAAGGACCTTCCCGGCGTATCCGCGCTCGATCAGCGCTGATTCGTACTCACCGTTCGTTCTCCGTACTCCCTTCGCGCACTCTCATGCATCTCAAGCCGGTTATCGCGGCCAACTGGAAGCTCAACCACGGCCCCACGGACGCGAAGGCGTTTCTGCAGCGTTTCCTCGCGCAGGCGCCTCGGTTGAACGACCGGACGGTGATCTTCTTCCCGTCCGCCATCACGCTCACCACGGTCGCCGAAGGGCTGCGCGATCGCCCGGAGATCTGGGTGGGTGTGCAGAACGTGCACTCAGAAGCGCAGGGTGCCTACACGGGTGAAAACTCGGTCCTCATGGCGCGTGACGCCGGTGCGCGTGTGGTGCTGGTGGGTCACTCCGAACGTCGTCATGTGTTTGGGGAAAGCGACGAGACCACCACAAAAAAAATGGCGCTCATTGCTCAGGCCCGGCTGACGCCGATGTTGTGCGTGGGCGAGACGCTGGCCGAGCGTGAGGCGGGGCACACGGCAGAGGTGGTGCAGCGTCAGCTCACGGCTGGGCTCAAGGAGCTCGACGACCATCAGGTCGGCACCATCATGCTCGCCTACGAGCCGGTGTGGGCGATCGGCACGGGCCGCACGGCCACGCCGGACGACGCGGCCGAAATCCACGGCGTGCTGCGGCAGGCCCTGGCGTCGCGTGTGGGGGACAAGGTGGCAAGCGGTATCCCGATCCTGTACGGCGGCTCGGTGAACCGCGGCAATGCCTCACAGCTGCTCGCCGCGTCCGATGTGGACGGGTTGCTGGTGGGCGGGGCGTCGCTGGACGCCGACGGTTGGGCCGGGATCGTGCGCGCCTGACCTGACGGAAGTGCGCCCGCTCCCTTGTTTCACCATCCGCAACTGGTGATCTTATGAGGCTCATTCGGGCGCATTCCCTCTTTGCGCTCTAGGACATCGCCTCGGCTCTGCCCATGTACACGTTCCTGCTGATTCTCCTCATCCTCGACGCGGTGGTGTTGGCTGCGGCGATCCTTCTCCAGTCGGGCAAGGGTGGCGGTCTGGCGGCCAGCTTCGGCGGTGCCAGCTCGTCGGCGGACTCCGTCATTGGCTCCCGTCAGGCGGGGAACCTGCTCACGAAGGCGAGCTGGTGGTGCGGCGGTATCTTCCTCGGTCTGGCGTTCATCCTCCAGATCATGAGCACCCGCTCGTCGGCGCCCAAGTCGGTGCTCGACCAGCTGGCCGCGCCCGCCACGCAGGCGGCCCCGGTGGCCCCCAGCAACGGCAACACGGCCGCACCTGCCGCTCCGCTGACGCAGGAAGCGGCTCCCGCAGCAGCTCCCGCCGGTCAGCCGGCGACGCCCGCCAAGCCGTAAGGACGCGGTGAACGCGCTGCCTCCAAAGGGGTTCCTCCTCCTCGAGGACGGGACCCTTTTTCTCGGACGGCTGGTGGGGCCGACCACGCCCACCGTTGCGGAAATCGTCTTCACGACCGTCATGACCGGATACCAGGAGGTCTTCACCGACCCCTCGTTCCGTGGCCAGACCGTCGTCATGACTTCGCCGCAGATCGGCAACTACGGCATCAACACGGACGACCCCGAATCGGCGCGTCCGCAGGTGGCCGCCGTGGTGTGCCGTGAGCTCTCGCCGACTTATTCCAATTGGCGCGCCACGGGCAGCCTGCAGGACTGGCTGGCCGCCGCGGAAGTGCCGGTGCTCACCGAAGTCGACACCCGTCGCCTCACGAAGCACCTGCGCAGCGTTGGCGTGATGCGTGGGGTGATCGCCCTGGGAGAAACGCCCTCGGCCGAGGCCTTGGCGGCACTCGAGGCCTGCCCGAGCATGGAAGGGCTCGACCTGGCCACGGTGGTCTCCACGCAGGAGCGCTACGACTGGGGGCACTCACAGGCGCCCTATCACGTCGTGGCCTACGACTACGGCATCAAGCGCAACATCCTGCGGCTGTTCGACGCGCACGGCTGCCGCGTGACCGTGGTGCCCTCGGAGACGCCTGCGGATCAGGTGCTGGCGATGAACCCGGACGGCGTGTTCCTGTCCAATGGCCCGGGCGACCCGGCCGCGGTCACCTACGCGCCGGACAACATCCGCACGATTGCCAAGGCCGAGGTACCGATTTTCGGTATCTGCCTCGGCCACCAGCTGCTGGGGCTCACCTTCGGCGGTCGTACGGTGAAGATGCCGTATGGGCATCGGGGCGGAAACCAGCCGGTGAAGGATCTGGCCACAGGGCAGGTGCTGATCACCGCCCAGAACCATGGCTTTGCCGTGGCTGGCTCGCCGGACGGTGTGGAAGGTGCTCCGGATCTGGCCGTGACGCACATCAACCTGAACGACGGCACCGTGGAAGGACTGCGCCACCGCAGCCTCCCGATCTTCGCGGTGCAGTACCATCCAGAGGCGGCGCCAGGCCCGCATGATGCCGTGCCGCTGTTCGATCAGTTCCTGTCGGCACTGAGACGACGTCGGGGTGAAGAGGCCCAAACGCTTGACTGATAAGCACTAAGGCCATACGTTCGCTGCGGGCACCGAGCCACTGCTTGGTGCCCGCACGCGTTTCTGCTCCGTACTCATCGCTCGCCCCATGACCAAAGCCGACCTCGTCGAAAACGTCACGGCTCGCATTGCCCAAACGGCCGGACCGACGATTTCCAAGAAGGACTGCGCGCGCGTCGTCGACGCCTTCCTCGATGCGATCAAGGACGCGTTGCAGGAGCAGAAGAACATCGAGGTACGAGGGTTCGGCACGTTCAAGATCCGTCAGCGCAAGACTCGCATGGCGCGCAATCCGCGCACGGGTTCACCGGTGGAAGTGTCCGCCCGTCCGGTGCCGGTGTTCAAGCCCAGCAAAGAACTGCGCGCCATGGTGGCCGGCATCGATGCCAACCTCCTCGAGGACGACGACGACGAGAGCTGAGTCTGCCTCGTTGGCTGGTCGCCGAACGCCCTGTCAGCCCGCTGACGGGGCGTTCTTGCGCAATCCGGGGTATCTTGAGGAAACATGAGCATTCCTGTCCTGCTCTTCGCTTCGTATGCGGACGCGTTCGGTACCCGCGAGCTTGAGGTGCCCGTCGAAGCCCCCTGTCCGGTGCAGACCTTGGTCGACACGTTGCGCGGCATGCCTGGCGGTGACCGTCTTCCCCCGCGCGTGCTCGTGGCCGTGAACCAGCGCTTGGCCGACACCGCGGCGGTGCTGCAGCCGGGTGACGAAGTCGCGCTGATCCCCCCGGTCGCAGGAGGCTGACTCATGGCTCTGCTGCATGCCGCCATTGTCTCCGCACCGATCGACGTGTCGGCGCTGATTCTGCGTGCGCAGGACACCGGCGTGGGCGCGCTGTCAGTGTTTCTGGGCACCGTGCGCGACCTCAACGACGGACGGCCGGTCACGGGCATCGACTACGAGGCCTACGAGGGCATGGCGGCGAAAGAGCTGGCGGCGGTGGCTGAAGAGGTGTGTGCGGCCACCCCGGGGCTGCGCGTGGCGCTGGAGCACCGCATCGGCACGCTCGGTATCGGCGACGTCAGTGTGGCCATTGTGGCGGCCCACGCGCACCGGGCGCAGGCCTGCGACGGTGCCCGGGCCATCATCGAGTCGCTCAAGCAGCGCGTGCCGGTGTGGAAGCGCGAGCACTACGTGGACGGGGATCGCGTGTGGATCGACCCGACCAAGGGGCAGGGTGCCGCCGACATGTCCGTGCCGACGCAGGGTTCCGAGTAATGCGTGATCAATTCGGGCGCCAGATCGAGTACCTGCGCATCTCGGTCACCGATCGCTGCAACTTCCGCTGCCAGTATTGCATGCCGGTGGAGGGGCTGCCGTGGCTCCCGAAGGGCGACATTCTGCGCTACGAGGAGATCGCCGATGTGGTGGCGCAGCTCGCGCCACTGGGCCTCAAGCGACTCCGCATCACCGGCGGTGAGCCCACGATCCGGCCGGAGTTGCCGCGCCTGATCCGCATGCTGCGCGACATCCCCGGCATCGACGACATCGCCCTGTCCACCAACGGCGTGAAGTTGCCGACGATGTCGGGCGCCCTCGCCGATGCGGGCCTGCACCGCGTGAACATCAGCGCTGATTCCCTGCGCCCGGATCGGGTGGTGGCCATTGCCCGGCGGGATCTCGGATTCGACCTGCGCACGGCGGCATTGGCAGCGGAGCGGGCTGGCATCGGTCCGATCAAGATCAACGTCGTGGTCATGCGTGGCATCAATGACGATGAGGTCGCCGACTTCGCGGCGCTGACCCGTGACCACCCCTGGCATGTGCGCTTCATCGAGCTGATGCCGGTCGGCGAGCTGGCCAGTCTCACGACCGATCATGTCGTGCCCAGCGACGATATCCTGGCGCGCCTGAATGCGGTGCAGGCGCTCGAGCCAGACGCCGCACCCGTGCATGGCAACGGACCGGCGGTGTACTACCGCTACGCCGGTGCCCCCGGCTCGGTGGGTGTCATCACGCCCATGACACATACGTATTGCGAGCGATGCAATCGGGTTAGGCTGACGGCCGATGGTCGGCTGCGCACCTGTCTCTTCGGTGACCATGAAGTGCCGTTGCGTGACGCGCTGCGGCGGGGTGAACCGCTCGCCCCACTTTTTGCGAAGGCATTGGCGGAGAAGCCGAAGGAGCACGCATTGCTGCAGCTGCGTGTGGGCGGGCTGCGTGCCCTGAGCGAGGTCGGCGGCTGATCCCTCTGTTGTGAGTTGCTCGCATGGCCACGCCACCCTAAGTTGCGAAAACGCACTCATCTGGACGCCCGGTCGAGTATGACCTGACGTGGCCATGCCCCTCCTGCCGCGGCGCTCCAGTTCACGTACACGTTCTGCAGCTTCGTCAGCCGTACGGAGAACCGGCACAACATGGTCAACAAGATCACGGTCGTAGGCGCGGGTAATGTCGGCGCCACCACGGCACAGCGTATCGCCGAGAAGTCGCTCGGACGCACGGTCGTCATGGTGGACGTCGTGGAAGGCATCCCGCAGGGGAAGGGCCTTGATCAGTGGGAGTCGGCGCCGGTCGAAGGGTTCGACACGCGTGTCATCGGCTCCAACGGATACGAGGAGACCGCTGGTTCGGACATCGTCGTCATCACGGCCGGCATCGCGCGCAAGCCGGGCATGTCGCGTGACGATCTCCTGAACACGAATGCCGGCATCGTGAAGTCGGTGGCGGAGCAGATCAAGGCAACGTCGCCCAACGCGATCATCATCGTCGTGTCCAATCCGCTCGACGTGATGTGCCATGTCGCGAAGCATGTGACAGGCTTCCCGCGCGAGCGCGTGATCGGCATGGCCGGCGTGCTCGACACGGCGCGCTACCGTTCGTTCATCGCTGAAGCGCTCGACGTGTCGGTGCGCGACATCCAGGCCATGGTGCTTGGTGGTCACGGCGACACGATGGTGCCGCTCATCTCGTACACGACGATCAGCGGTATCCCGATCACGCAGCTCATGCCGCGCGAGCAGCTCGACGCGATCGTGCAGCGTGCGCGTGACGGCGGCGCCGAGATCGTGAAGTATCTCAAGACGGGTTCGGCGTACTACGCCCCGTCGTCGGGCGCGGTGGAGATGGTCGATGCAATCGTGCACGACCGCAAGCGCATCCTGCCGTGCGCGGCCTGGCTGCAGGGCGAATACGGCATGTCGGATCTGTTCCTCGGCGTGCCCTGCAAGCTCGGCAAGAACGGCCTCGAGAAGGTCCTCGAAATCGAGCTCACCGCCGACGAACGCGCCGCCCTCGAACGCTCCGCTCAGGCGGTGCGCGAACCGATGTCGGTGCTCTCCCTCTGATCTGACGAAACCGGCGCGGCCACCACGATGGTCGCGCCGGTTTCATCACCTACCTCGCCTATGTACGGTCTCAAGCAGTTCTGGCAGAGCACGATCGGCAAGAAGATCGTGATGGCGGTGACCGGGATCATCGGGGTCCTGTTCGTCATCGGCCACATGTCCGGCAACTTCCTGATGTTCAAGGGGCAGGAGGCGATGCACCAGTACGCGCTCCTCCTCCGCACCAGCATGCCGCTCCTGTGGGCGGTGCGCATCGGGTTGCTTGTGGCGGTCATGCTGCACGTCGTTTCGGCCTATCAGCTCACCATGATCTCGAAGGCCGCGCGTCCGCAGGACTATGCGACGCGCAAGCCGCAGGTTACGACCTTCGCGGCGAAGACCATCAAGTGGGGCGGTGTCCTGCTGCTGGTGTTCATCGTGTACCACATCCTGCACATGACGCTGGGCACGGTGCATCCGCAGTTCACGCACCTCGATCCGTACAACAACCTGCGCATCGGCCTCGCCAATCCGCTGGTGGCCGGTTTCTACATCGTCGCCATGGCGGCGCTCGGGTTGCACCTCTTCCACGGCACCTGGGCCGTGACGCGCACGCTCGGTGTGGCGCGTCCGTCGCAGCAGCCCCTCAAGCGTCGCATCGCGGTGGTGCTGGCGATCGTCGTCGCGCTGGGCTTCGCGATCATCCCGATTGCCACGCTGGCCGGTCTTTTCCCCGAAGCGCCGGCGCTGCAAGAGATGCCCGCGGCGGAGACGCACTGACATGCTCGAACTGAACGCCAAGATTCCGAGCGGACCGCTCGAACAGAAGTGGGAAAACCACCGCTTCAACATGAAGCTGGTGAACCCGGCGAATAAGCGGAAACACCACGTCATCGTGGTGGGCGCCGGTCTGGCCGGCGGCGCGGCTGCGGCCACGATGGCCGAGCTGGGTTACAACGTCTCCTGCTTCGTCTTCCACGATTCCCCGCGTCGCGCGCACTCCATCGCCGCGCAGGGTGGCATCAACGCCGCCAAGAACTACCAGAACGACGGCGACTCCGTGCGCCGCCTGTTTTACGACACGATCAAGGGCGGTGACTTCCGCGCCCGCGAAGCGAACGTGTACCGCCTCGCGCAGGTGTCGGTGAACATCATCGACCAGTGCGTGGCGCAGGGCGTACCCTTCGCGCGTGAGTACGGCGGCCTGCTGGCCAACCGCTCGTTCGGCGGTGCCCAGGTGTCGCGTACGTTCTATGCGCGTGGCCAGACGGGCCAGCAGCTGCTGCTCGGCGCCTATCAGGCGCTCGAGCGACAGATCGGCCTCAAGAAGGTGCAGATGCACACGCACGAGGAAATGCTCGATGTCGTGGTCATCAACGGTCAGGCGCGTGGCATCATCACGCGCAACCTGCTGACCGGCAAGATCGAGTCGCACGTCGCCGATGCGGTGGTGCTGGCGACGGGTGGGTACGGCAACGTGTTCTTCCTGAGCACCAACGCCAAGTACTCAAACGTCACGGCCTCGTGGCGCGCGCACAAGAAGGGCGCCGCGTTCGCGAACCCGTGCTACACGCAGATTCACCCGACGTGCATTCCGGTGCACGGCGAGCATCAGTCGAAGCTGACGCTGATGTCGGAGTCGCTGCGCAATGACGGCCGTGTGTGGGTGCCCAAGAAGCAGGGCGACAACCGCGCTCCGTCGGCGATCCCCGAGAACGAGCGCGACTACTACCTCGAGCGCAAGTATCCGAGCTTCGGTAACCTGGCGCCGCGTGACATCTCGTCGCGCGCGGCCAAGGAAGCGTGCGACGATGGCCGTGGTGTGGGCCCGGGTGGACTCGGCGTATACCTCGATTTCGCCGATGCCATCAAGCGCCTCGGCAAGCAGACCATCGCCGAACGCTACGGCAACCTGTTCGACATGTATCAGCGCATCACGGATGAAAATCCGTACGAGCAGCCGATGCGCATCTACCCGGCCGTGCACTACACGATGGGCGGCCTCTGGGTGGACTACAACCTGATGAGCACCATCCCGGGCCTGCACGTCGCCGGTGAGGCCAACTTCTCCGATCACGGCGCGAACCGCCTGGGTGCCTCCGCGCTCATGCAGGGTCTGGCCGACGGCTACTTCGTGTTGCCGTACACCATCGGTGACTACCTCGCCAGCAACAAGCTGGACAAGGTGGATGCCTCGCACGCCGAGTTCCGCGCAGCCGAAGAAGCCATCCGCGCGCAGCAGAACAAGTTCCTCGGCATGAAGGGCAAGCGCACGGTCGACTCCTTCCACAAGGAGCTTGGCAAGATCATGTGGGAGTACTGCGGCATGGCGCGCACGCGTGAAGGCCTCTCCAAGGCGCTGGAACTGATCCCCGCGCTCAAGGAAGAGTTCTGGAGCAACCTCAACGTGCCGGGCAGTGCCGAGTCGCTGAACCAGTCGCTCGAGCGCGCGGGGCGTGTGGCGGACTTCATCGAGCTCGGTGAGCTGATGTGCCGTGACGCGCTGCACCGGGAAGAGTCCTGTGGTGGACACTTCCGCTCCGAGTACCAGGAAGAAGGCGAAGCCAAGCGCAACGACGACGAGTTCGCCTATGTCGCTGCGTGGGAATACGCTGGTGAAGGCAAGCCGCAGATTCTCAACAAGGAACCGCTGGTGTACGAGAACGTGCATCTCTCCACA
Organism: Gemmatimonas sp.; assembly: GCF_036405635.1. Taxonomy (GTDB): domain Bacteria; phylum Gemmatimonadota; class Gemmatimonadetes; order Gemmatimonadales; family Gemmatimonadaceae; genus Gemmatimonas. The sequence continues at coordinate 27,116 of NZ_DASWXE010000112.1, forward strand.
CGGAGCTACAAGTAATGAAGCTCACTCTGAACGTGTGGCGTCAGCCCGCGTCGCAGGCAGCCGGAAAGCTCGAGACGTACACGCTCGATGGCGTGAGCGCGGACATGTCGTTCCTCGAGATGTTCGACATGCTGAACGAGCAACTGACGGAAGCGGGCAAGGAGCCGGTGGCTTTTGCGCATGATTGCCGCGAAGGCATCTGTGGCTCGTGCGCGATGATGATCAACGGCCAGGCGCACGGTCCGTGGAAGGGCGCGGCGACGTGCCAGCTCCATATGCGTGCCTTCAAGGACGGCGACATCATCACGGTGGAGCCGTGGCGTGCCTCGCCGTTCCCGCTGGTGAAGGACCTGGTGGTGAATCGCGGTTCGTTCGACCGCATCATTCAGGCCGGTGGATTCGTCTCGGTGAACACGGGCGGTGCCCGTGACGCCAACGAGATTCTCATCGGCAAGGACATCCTCGAGGAGTCGATGGACGCCGCGGCGTGCATCGGTTGCGGCGCCTGTGTGGCGGCGTGTCCGAATGCGTCCGCCTCGCTGTTCACTGGCGCCAAGATCAGCCACCTCGGCCTCTTGCCGCAGGGTCAGCCGGAGCGTGACAAGCGCGCGCTGGCCATGGTCGAGCAGATGGACCTCGAGGGTTTCGGTCACTGCACGCTGACTGGTGAATGCCAGGAATCGTGCCCGAAGGAGATCAGCATCGACGTGATCAAGCGCATGAACCGCGACTACCTCATGGCGAGTGCACGTCGTCAGGAACCGCGGGCAGCCACGGGTTCGGGCTGATCGAGTTCTGGCAACCTATCGAGCGGCGACAGCGTCTTCTGATGCTGTCGCCGCTTCGTTTTTCTCCCTAGCTTCCGGTCATGCCTGCTCGCTCTTCCATCCGTATTGCGGCACTCGTCATCGTGGTGCTTGGCGTCGTGCTGGTACTGCGCAATGCACAGACCACGATCGCGGCGAAACGCCGAGCCGCCACCGGCGTGCTCGGCGATTCCGCCACAGTGTCCACGACGGTAGCGCATGCCGGGAACGCACAACGCGGTTTGGCGCTGCTCAACAACTTCCGCGACTCGTTGCCGGGGCACAGTGGCAATGCACTGCGTTGCACGAGCTGTCACCTGGACAATGGCACGCGCGGCCTGCCGTGGCTGGGGAGCGCGACGAAATATCCGCAGTACCGTGCGCGACCGGGCTATTCGGAGAACATGGAACGTCGCATCAACGAGTGCATCGCGCGCAGTCTCGCCGGCAAGATGATTCCCGAGGCGGGACGCGACATGCAGGACATGGTGGCGTACATGGAATCGTTGCGTGACCGCCCACGTCCTGCCGATCCGGCTCAGGTCAAACTCGTGGGACAGGTGGCGTCGGGGCGCGATGGCTACGCCGGCCAGTGCGCGCGATGCCACGGCGTCAACGGAGAAGGCGTGAAGGGGTTGGCCCCGGCAGTGTGGGGCCCCGAGAGCTACTCGGTGGGTGCTGGCATGGCGCGGCAGTTCACGCTGGCCACGTTCGTGCGCCACGCCATGCCCTATGACCGGGCCACGGTACTCTCCGACCAGCAGGCGGCGGATATCGCGACCTTCGTGCTCACGCAGGCCCGCCAGGACCATCCAGGCAAGGAACGGGACTGGCCCAACGGCGATCCGCCGGCCGACGTTGCCTATGCAACCGATTCGGCGAGCCGAGCGGGCAAGCCCATGCCCCCGGCACGTCAGCTGCTTCCCCGTCGTGTGTCCCCGGACTCGCTCAGCAAATGACCACGCCATCGCCTGACCACGCGCCCTCGCGCGATCGCCGTTCTTTTCTCACCCGGCTCGCCGGTCTCGGTGCTGCGCTCGGGCTCGCGACTCCGCGCCTTGCGGACGCGTCGACGGCACTGGACGCCGTGCGGGCCGGCGACGATCCGTGGGTGGCCAAGCTGAGCGGCAAACACCGGGTGGTGTTCCATTCGCACATGCCCACCGATGGCCTGGCGATTCGCTGGGCACAAACGTTCCTCGACACGCAGAAGAGTACCTACGGCTTCACCGACCGCGATTCGAGCGTGGTGGTGGGGCTCAATGGCCGTTCCATCGGCTGGCTCTTCAACGATGCCTTGTGGGCCAAGTATCCCACCATTGGCGAGGTCATGGGGGCGCCCGGTGGCAAAAACCCGCACACGCCACTGGTCGCCTCGTTGATTCCGCGTGGGGTCATCGTGCTGGCGTGCAACAACTCGCTGCGGGCGTCGGGGTCGCGGTTCCTGCCTGTGGCCCAGCAGGGCGACGCGGCGGCGCGAACGGCATTTGCCGAGGAGGCCAAGGCCAACCTGCTCCCCGGCGTGGACGTGGTGCCCGCGATGATCGTGACGCTGCAGCAGGCCCAGGATCGCGGCTGTCGCTACATCTACGCCGGCGGCTGAAGAGAACCAGGGAGCGCGGTGCTCTCGGGTACTGCGGCGAACACGCAGTGAAACGCTGGCGAACGAGCGTCAGCGCAGATTCGAAATGAGCAAGGAAACCCGTTCGCCGGGAAATCGTGCTTGTAATCGTGCTTCGAGACGCTTGGGGTCTGGAGCGACGGTACGCCGAGCGAGTCGCATTCCGACAACGAGAGTGGGTTGGGGCACCGAGTCGGTGGCCAACCGCTGCTCCCCCTCGGCCACGGTGATTTCCGTTGCCTCAGGAAATTCTGCCTGCAGTTCCCGCAGCACTTCGCGCCGCCGCTGCTGGGCATTGGTGAATCCGGTCAACGCCATCTGTGCCTCCTGCAGGCGACGCTGCTGCGCGTCATTCGGCAGCCCAGCCGCCAGATCCTGTCTCAGCTCCTGCTTGAGCGTCGACAGGTCGATCTGGCCAGCGCTCTTGTAGCGAAACGCCAACTGCGCCTTTCCGCGGGCCATGTCGGCGAGGTGCCCTTGCAGTTCCCGTTCGACGATCGAGTCGAGCGGGGGACCGGCGAGGGTGAGTGTGAGCGTCCGCGCCCGAGCATCCACCGTGTTGGCCAACACCAGGATGCGCGGATCGGCCACGGCCTCAGTCAGCAGCTTGCCGGCCGCCTCCCGGAAGAACTCTTGTCGCACGAGGTCCCAAGCGAGATAGGCACTGGGCAGCAGCGTAGCGAACACGGCCGTCCCAATGAGCAGACGGGCTCGCCGCCGCACGGACTCATGAACGGTCTGACGTTGCGGCAGTCGCAGTACCCGCACGATGAGTAGCGTCGAAAACGCGATGAACACGGCGTTGATCGAAAACAGATACAACGCCCCACCGAAGTACTCGAGCTTTCCCTGTGCCAAGCCGTAGCCCGCCGTGCACATGGGCGGCATGAGTGCTGTGGCAATGGCAACACCCGGCACGACATTGGAGGTCTCCCGTCGTGTGAGCGCGACGATACCGGCCGCACCGCCGAAGAACGCGATGAGCACGTCCCAGAGCGTGGGCGTCGTCCGGGCGAGCAGTTCCGATTGGGCCTGCGCCAGCGGCGTCAGGAGGAAGTAGATCGTCGCTGTGGCAAGGCTGATCAACCCGAAGAGCAGCAAGGTGCGGAGCGCCCGCTTGATGAGCGCAAAATCGCTCACCCCGGCTCCATAACCCACAGCGACAATGGGGCCCATGAGAGGCGAAATAAGCATCGCCCCGATGATTACCGCCGTCGAATTGACGTTCAGGCCGATCGAGGCGATGAATATGGCAAAAATGAGCACCCAAAGATTGGTGCCGGCCGAACGCACTCCGGCTTCGACCGCCTCGTGGATGGCTTCCGGGTCGCGCTGATCCCGTCGCAGGTCAAAAGACCGGAGCAGCGCAGGAATCATCTTCGCGGCCGCTTAGATCCGCGGCAGGGTGACGCCGTGCTGGCCCTGGTACTTGCCCTTCTTGTCCCCGTAGCTGACCTCGGGCGGCTCGTCACCCGTGAAAAACACCACTTGGGCGATGCCTTCATTGGCGTAGATCTTGGCCGGCAGCGGGGTCGTGTTGGAGATTTCGAGCGTGACGTAGCCTTCCCATTCCGGCTCGAAGGGCGTCACGTTGGTGATGATGCCGCACCGGGCATAGGTGCTCTTGCCCACGGTCAGCGTGAGCACGTCGCGCGGAATACGGAAGTATTCCACGCTGCGGGCCAGGGCGAAGGAGTTGGGCGGCACGATGCAGACGTCCCCATCGAACTCGACGAAGCTCTTCGGATCGAACGCCTTCGGGTCCACCACCGAGCTCAGCACGTTGGTGAAGATCTTGAACTCGCGGGCCACCCGCATGTCGTATCCGTACGAGCTGACGCCATAGGAAATGACTCCCTGGCGGACCTGACGGTCCTCGAACGGTTCGATCATGCCGTGCTCGCGCGCCATGCGCGTGATCCAGCGGTCAGAGCAGAGCCCCATGAGGCGGGTCGGGCAAAAGGTGGAGGATTTCCGGCCGCGAAACCGGCGGCACGCCGGTCGGTAAACTAGGGGACGGTCTGGGTCGGTGCCATGGCGCTGACACGGTCCGGAGGGAATGGACGAGGGACCGTAAAGAGAGTGCCACATGCCGTTGAGGGATTCTGGTCCCTTTGGTAGCTTCCGGCACTCTCTTTGTGAATTCTTTCACGAAGTACCCAGAAAGTACCACAACGCGATGCTACGCACTTTTCTCCCGGTCCTGCTGCTCCTCGGTTTTGTGATCATGAACGCGGTGCTGATCCTCGGCATCTCGCACATGACGATCAAAGCGCAGCCCACACCGGTAAAGTCGATCCCGTACGAGTCCGGCATCACTCCGCTGGGCGATGCGCGCGAACGCTTCTCGGTCAAGTTCTACCTCGTGGCCATGCTCTTCATCGTCTTCGATATCGAGACGGTGTTCATGATCCCATGGGGTGTGTACTACCGGCAGCTGTCGTGCGCCGTACCGATGGTCAATGGCATTTGTCCGGCCGGAGAACTCTCGTTCTTCGGACTGGGCGAGATGCTGGTCTTCGTCGCCATCCTCGTGGTGGGCTTCGTCTACGTCTGGAAGAAGGGAGCACTGACGTGGGACTGATTCCGTCCGCTGAGGGACGCGGCGCGTCCTCGATCACGCAGGTCGATGCCGGTGGGCACGACGGCTGGATCACCACGCGCCTCGATTTCCTCGTCAACTGGGGCCGCGCAGGTTCGCTCTGGCCCATGCCGTTCGGCACGGCCTGCTGCGCCATCGAGTTCATGGCGACGGCGGCCAGCCGCTTCGACCTGTCGCGCTTCGGCATGGAGCGCTTGAGCTACTCGCCGCGCCAGGCCGACGTGCTGCTGTGCGCTGGCCGCGTGCCGCTCAAGCTGGCTCCCGTGCTGCGCCGCATCTATCAGCAGATGCCGCAGCCCAAGTGGGTCATCTCCATGGGCGCCTGCGCGTCCACGGGCGGCATGTTCGACAACTACGCCGTGGTGCAGGGGATCGACACCATCATCCCCGTCGACGTCTACGTGCCCGGCTGCCCGCCGCGCCCGGAAGCGTTGATGCACGCCATCATCATGCTCCAGAAGAAGGTCATGCAGGAGCGTCTCAAGGACAGCACCCGACACGTCGAGATCGATCCGGATCCGACGAGTCAGCTGTACATCCCTCCGTCGCGCATCGACGAACTGTCGGAGCCGTTCGGCAACTCGGTCCATCAGACTCGATCGGCCCCGTGACCGCGCCGGTTCCTGCCGCCAACGCGGCACCGGCCCCTGTGATCCATGCGTCCGTCGCCGAAGATGCCAACGGCGCACCGATCACGCCCGTCAACGTGCCGCGCCATGGAGCGCCGGCCAACCCCACGGCCGCCGTGCTGGCCAACCGCTTCGGCGCGGATGTGCTGCGCACCGAAGTGATCTGGGGTGAGACCACCGTCTACGTCACCAAGGCCCGCCTGCACGACATCGTGCGCTGGCTGCACGACGAGCCGTCCGAGCGCTACGACTACCTCGTCGACGTGACGGCCGTGGAGTATCGCGACGCCGACCGCGCCATCGAAGTGGTGTGGCATCTGCGCGCGCTGCAGCATCGCCGCTTCCTGCGTCTCAAGGTCGAACTGCCGAAGCGCGGCCCACTCGATGTGCCCAGCGTGTTCGACATCTACTCCGGTGCGGATTGGCTCGAGCGTGAGTGCTACGACATGTTCGGCATTCGCTTCGTTGGGCACCCCGACCTGCGCCGCCTCCTGTTGTGGGAGGCCTACCGCGAAGGGTATCCGCTACGGAAAGACTTCCCGCTGCGTGGCCGCTTCTCGCGTTCGGAGCAGCTCAAGCAGGCACTGTCGGCCGATCCCGAAGCGCGCTATTCGATGGAGGAACTCTCCATCGCCGACGCCTTCGATTCGCTGCCCGAAGACATGAAGCGCCGTATCGCAGACCGTGCCGCGCACGGCGAACTCGGAGAAGGCGAATGAGCGCCCGTCGCACCATCGAAGTCGCCCTCGGCACCAGCGGTCTCGACGCGCAGGGACAGCCGCTGCGCGCCCCGCTCGTGGCGCAGGGTGGCCGCGCCGTGGCGCTCGAGTCGCCGCAGATTCCGGAGCCCGATCTCGCATCCGATCACATGCTGATCAACATCGGTCCGCAGCACCCCGCCACGCACGGCGTGTTGCGGCTGGTGCTCGAACTCGATGGCGAAACCGTCGTGCGGTGCATTCCGCACATCGGCTACCTGCATTGTGGCTTCGAGAAGATCGGTGAGTACCGGCAGTACAATCAGATCATCCCGTGGACCGATCGTGAGGATTACCTCAACTCACCCGGGAACAACGTCGCTTTCTCACTGGGGGCCGAACGTCTCTTTGGCGTTGGGATGACCGAGCGGTGCAAGGTGCTGCGCGTGATCCTGATGGAGCTCTCGCGCATCATCTCGCACAACGTGTGGCTCGGCACCACGTCGGTGGACATCGGCGCGTTCACGCCGTTCTTATGGATGTTCCAGGAACGCGAGAACGTGTACAACCTGCTCGAAGGCTGGGTGGGCGCGCGCCTGACCACCACCGCCACGCGCGTGGGTGGCATGGCGGCGGACATCCCCGATGGCTGGCTCGATGGCCTCAAGGCGTTCCTCAAGGGCTTCACGAAGACCCTCGACGAATCCGTCCGCATGCTCGAGACCAACGCCATCTGGGCGGGTCGCACGGTGGGCCTCGGCACCATCTCGGCGCATGACGCCGTGAACGCGGGTCTATCCGGTCCGATGCTGCGCGCCTCGGGTGTGGCGTACGACGTGCGCAAGGACTTCCCGTACCTCGACTACGAGACGTACGACTTCGAGGTACCGGTGGGCACCACGGGCGACGTGTATGATCGTTTCCTCGTGCGCGTGGAAGAGATGCGGCAGAGCGTGCGCATCATCGAGCAGGCCATTCAGCGCTTGCCCGACGGCCCCGTCAACATCGACGACCCGCGCCTCATCCTGCCGCCCAAGCACAAGGCGACGAGCGAGATGGAATCGATGATCCATCACTTCAAGCTCGTCATGGAAGGCCCGCGTCCGCCGGCTGGTGAGTGCTACGTGCCGGTGGAAAGCCCGAAGGGTGAGAAGGGCTACTACTTCGTGAGCGATGGGACGTCGAAGCCGGTGCGCTGGCGCATCCGTCCGCCGTCGTTCGTGAACCTGTCCGCGATTCCGAAGATGGTGGAAGGCCATCTGCTCTCGGACGTGATCGCGATCAACGCCAGTATCGACATCGTGATGGGAGAGATCGACCGGTGAGCCACGGCCCATCTGCCAGCGGCGGCGCCATCGTCGCCGCGCCACCGCACGGCCATCATCATGACGAGCCGCACGAGCCCGTATTCGTGGGCGCGACGCGTGCGGAGCTCGACAAGATTCTGGCGCGCTATCCCAACAAGCAGGCGGCGCTGCTGCCAGCCCTGTGGATGCTGCAGGACGCCCGTGGCTGGGTGAGTGAAGCCGGCATGGAAGAAGTGGCCGCCGCACTCGAGATCACGCCGGCCTACGTGAAGGGCGTGGTCACGTTCTACACGATGTACCACCAGCATCCGGTCGGGACGTACTTCATCCAGGTGTGCACCACCACGCCGTGCAACGTGTGCGGCGCCGAAGACGTGGTGAAGTCGTTCCTCGAGCACACCGGCTGCGAAGACCTCGGCCTCACCAGCCCGGACGGCAAGTACACGGTCATTGAGGTGGAATGCCTCGGTGCCTGCGGCTTTGCCACGCCGGTGCAGATCAACAACGACTACGTCGAATCCGTGACGCCCGAGTCGGTGCCGCGCATTCTGTCGGAGCTGAAGTAATGGGTTATCCGCATCCGTCGCACCCGCGCGAGACGCCGGTGCTGTCGAAGTACTTCGGAGATCCCGAGGCGCGCACGCTCGCTGGTTGGCGTGCGCGGGGCGGCTATGAAGCGCTGGAGAAGGCGCTCGCCACCGACCCGGTGGAGATCCAGAACCTGGTGAAGGATTCGGGGCTGCGCGGCCGTGGCGGCGCGGGCTTCCCGACGGGCATGAAGTGGTCGTTCATGAAGCCCGACGGCAAGCCGCATTACCTCTGCTGCAACGGCGACGAATCCGAGCCGGGCACGTTCAAGGACCGCGAGATCATGCGCTGGACGCCGCATGCGCTCGTGGAAGGTGTCGCACTGGGTGCACACGCGATCTACGCTGAAACGGCGTACATCTACATCCGCGGCGAGTTCACCGAACCGTACGCCCGCGTGGCCGCGGCCATCGACGAGGCGTACGCCGCCGGTATTCTTGGCGCGAACGCGATGGGCACTGGCAAGCGCGTGGATGTGCATGTGCACCGCGGGGCCGGCGCGTACATCTGCGGTGAAGAGACCGCGTTGATGAATTCGCTCGAAGGCCGTCGCGGCAACCCGCGCATCAAGCCGCCGTTTCCGGCGGTGGCGGGGCTGTTCGGCAAGCCGACCACGATCAACAACGTGGAAACGCTGACCGCCGTGCCGCACATCGTGAAGAACGGCGCCGAGTGGTACAAGCAGTTCGGTCGCGCCGACAACCCGAAGAGCATCGGCACCAAGCTGTTCTCCGTGTGTGGCAACATCAGCCGTCCGGGCAACTACGAAGTCGCGCTGGGCTTTCCGTTCAAGGAATTCCTGTACGATCTCTGCGGCGGTCCGCTGCCGGGTCGTGAGATCAAGGCCGTGATCCCCGGTGGATCGTCGGTGCCGATTCTCACGCGGGAAGAAGCCGAAGGCGCACTGATGGACTACGAAGGCATGGTTGCCGCCGGCACGATGCTGGGGTCGGGCGGTGTCATCGTGTTCGATGATCGTCAGGATATGGTGCGCCAGATCGCGCGCCTGACGCGCTTCTATGCACACGAGAGCTGCGCGCAGTGCTCGCAGTGCCGTGAAGGCACGGCGTGGACCACGCGCATCATGGAGCGCATTCGCGACGGGCAGGGCACGGCGGAAGATCTCGACACGCTGCTGTCCATCGCCGACAACATGAGCGGCAAGACGATCTGCGTGCTGAGCGACTCGTGCGCCACGCCGGTGGTGTCTGGCCTCAAGAAGTTCCGTCACGAGTTCGAGGCCAAGATTGCCGCGAACCGTTCGATGGTCACCGTGCCGGGGGCGCCACGCGCCTCCGCGGCGTGAGGTCATCATGGCTGACGTGAAGATGGTATCGCTCACGATCGAAGGCCGCCCGGTCACCGTACCGGACGGCACCTCGATCCTGGAAGCGGCGAAGTCCGCCGGCGTGCTCGTGCCGCACTACTGCTACCATCCGGGTCTGCCGGTGGCTGGCGTGTGCCGTATGTGCCTCGTCGAAGTGGAGAAGTTCCCCAAGCTGGCACCGGCCTGCGCCACGACGGTTGGCGAAGGGCAGGTGGTGCACGTGCATTCGGCCAAGGCGCTCGAAGCGCGCAAGGGCGTGCTCGAGTTCCTGCTCATCAACCACCCGCTGGATTGCCCGATCTGCGATCAGGCCGGCGAGTGTGAACTGCAGGACTACACGTTTGCCGAAGGCCGCGCCGATTCGCGCTATCGCGAGCCGAAGCGGTTCAATCCGGTGGAAGACTTTGGCGGCGATGTGCTGTACGTGCAGAACCGCTGCATTCTGTGCACCCGTTGCGTGCGCTTCATGGATGACGTGGTGCACGAGCCCGTGCTCAACGTGTCGGAGCGCGGTGATCGGGCCTTCATCGGCAAGGCGGAAGGGCACGACCTCACCAACCCGTGGGCGGGAAATGTCGTCGACCTGTGCCCCGTGGGTGCGCTGCTGTCCAAGGACTTCCTGAACAAGGCGCGTGCGTGGGAGCTCGATCGGGCCCCCACGGTGTGCACGGGCTGCAGCCAGGGATGTAACGCCGTCGCCGAAACGCGTGACAACGTGGTGGTGCGCCTCAAGCCACGTCCCAATGAGGACGTGAACCAGTACTACATGTGCGAAGTGGGCCGTCAGGGCTATCGCGATTTCAATCGCCGCGATCGTGCCGATCAGCCGCTGGTGCGCCTGAACGGCCAGTTGCAGGTATCGGACTGGGAAGACGCGATCAACGCCGCCGCTCAGACCACGGAAGGTCGTCGTCTGGTGGTCATTGCATCGCCCAACCTGTCCAACGAATCGCTGTTCCTGCTCGAGCGCATGATCGGCGAGCGCAACGGCGCGGGTGTGTTCCGCCTGACGCGTGGTGGTGAGTCGGTGTTGCCCGGCGCGAAGGACCTCGCACTGCGCGCCGAGCGCGCGGCCAATGCCACGGGCGCCCGCTCGCTGGGCTTCAGCGAAGTCACGCAGTTCACCAATGCGGTGCGCAGCGGTGATGCGGTGTTCGTGGTGGGCGATCAGCTCGATGGCATCGACGCGTCGGAACTCGCCGGGGCCAGCAGCGTGGTGTACATCGGCACGGCGTTGCCGGCGTCCATCGCGGGAACGGTCACTGCGGTGTTGCCCGTGACGAACACGCTCGAAGAAGAGGGCACGTTCACCAACCTCCGTGGTCGTGTGCAGCGCTACCTGCAGGCGCGCACCGCTCCAGGTGTGGCGCGTCCGACGTGGTATGTGCTGGCCGATCTGTTGGTTGCCATCGGCGGCAACGGTCGGTTCTATCTGCCGTCGGAAGTGTTCGCGGCGCTCAGCGCCACCCACACCACGTTCGCCGGTCTCGACTACGAGGCCCTCGGCTTGCGTGGCCTGCCGCTCGCGCCGCAGGGTGCGACGGCGTCCGCCGAGGTGACGGTATGATCGCCAAGCCCGTGATGGCCGCGATCGACCTCGCGGCGTGGTTCCCGCGTGCGGATTCGCAGCAGGCACCGGATGCGATCGGCACGTTCGTGGCCGCGAGCGTAGTGAAGATGCTGGTGATCTTCGCCGTGTGGATGGGCACCGTGGCCATGCTGACCCTGGTCGAGCGCAAGCTCGCCGCGTGGTTTCAGGACCGCCGTGGTCCCAATCGCGCGGGACCGGGCGGCATCCTGCAGCCAGTAGCCGACGGCATCAAGAACTTCATGAAGGAAGAGACCAACCCGCCGTTCGCGGATCGCTGGCTCTTCATCATTGCCCCCGCGCTGGCATTCATCCCCGCCATGCTCACCTGGGCGGTGATTCCGCTCGCCGCACCACTTCCCACGCCATGGGGCCTCATCGACATGGCACTGGCGCCGGTGCCGGTGGGTTTCCTGTTCGTGCTCGCGATCTCGTCGCTGGGCGTGTACGGCATGGTGCTGGCCGGCTGGGCGTCCAACAACAAGTACGCGTTGCTGGGTGGTCTCCGCTCCAGCGCGCAGATGGTGTCGTACGAAATCGCGATGGGCATGTCGACCATTCCGGTGCTGCTGCTGGCCGGCAATGTCTCGCTCAACACCATCGTGCAGCAGCAGGCCGGCATGGGCTGGAATGTGTTCTCGCTGACCATCGCGTGGTTCACGTTCCTCGTGGCCGCGTTCGCCGAAACGAACCGCCTGCCGTTCGACTTGCCTGAAGCCGAGTCCGAACTCGTAGCCGGCTACCACACCGAATACAGCGGTATGAAGTTCTCGATGTTCTTCATCGCCGAGTACTCGAACATGATCACGGTGAGTGCGCTCACGTCGACCATGTTCTTTGGTGGCTGGGATCTGCCGTTCACGCAGTGGGACAACGTCGCGCCGTTCACGGTGCTCAAGACGCTGGTCACGCTGATCGCGTTCGCGCTGAAGACGGGTTTCTTCATCTTCGTCTTCATGTGGGTGCGCTGGACGCTGCCGCGCTTCCGCTATGACCAGCTCATGTCGCTCGGATGGAGCATCATGCTGCCGGTGGCGCTGGCGTACATCGTCATCATTGCGACCGCCTCGCTCGGCCTGGATGCGCTGGGTGTGGCCCGCGGACCCTTGTTCTCGCTGGCACTGCTCGGCCTGAACGTCGTGCTGATCGCCATCCTGCTCGCCTGGCTCGACCGCGGGAAGCTGATCAGCCCGGCCAGCGCCCGCGTGGCGCCGACCGACCTCGAGCGCCTGCGCGCGCGTGGTCTCGACCTGTCGCGCCGCAAGCTCGCGGCGCAGAGTGCACTGCCTGGCGCGGCCAACGCCGCCGCCGGTGTGATTTCCGAAGGGGGCAACTGATGGCGATCGGCGTGAAGGTCATGCATCGTCCGCTCGAGCGCGTGAGCTATATCCGCTCGACGCTCGCGGGCATGGCCACCACCTTCAAGCACCTGGTCGACCCGCACAAGGTCACCATGGAGTATCCGGAGACGAAGTGGGATCTCTCGCCGCGCTGGCGGGGAACGCACCGGATGCTCACCACGGAAGACGGCAAGGCGAAGTGCGTCGCGTGCGGCCTGTGCCCCACGGTGTGCCCGGCCAACTGCATCAAGCTGACGCCCGGCGAAGACGAGCAGGGCAATCGCTACCCGCTCGTGTTCGAGATCGATGAGTTCCGCTGCATCTTCTGCGGCTACTGCCAGGAAGTGTGCCCGGAGGAAGCCATCCATCTCGGTCGCCACTATGAGAACGCCGAATACGATCGCGCGTCGTTCATTTACGATCTGGAGCGCCTTACCGCGCAGACGCATCCGGTGAGCGAGTTGTGGGACCCTGCTGACCCGAAGGGCGAATGAACGCCTTCTATCAGTTCCAGTTCTACTTCTTCTCGCTGCTGGCCATCGCGTCGGCACTGCTGTTCGTGACGCGCAAGAACCCGGTGCCGGCGGCGCTGTGGCTCGTGAACGTGATGTTCGCGCTGGCCGGCCTCTACGTCATGCTCGACGCGCCGTTCGTGGGCACCATTCAAGTGCTGGTGTACGCCGGCGCGATCATGGTGACGTTCGTGTTCGTCGTCATGCTCCTCAATCTCGGCAAGACCGAGATTTCCGACATCCGGTCGCTGGGATCGCGTCTGGGCAGTGGCTTCGTGGGTCTTGGTCTGCTGGCCAACCTGCTGCTGGCCCTGCGCCAGCGTATCGACGTGCCCGAGTTCTCGCCGCCCACGGACAACGTGGTCGAGCCGGTCGCGGCCTTGCTCTTCACCGACTATCTGGTGGCCTTCGAACTGACCAGCCTCGTGCTGCTCGTCGCCGTGATCGGCGCCGTGCTGCTGGCCAAGAAGCGGGTGACCGCATGATCACCGAAGCCCTCATCGTCTCGGCGATTCTCTTCGCCATCGGCGTGGTCGGCGTGCTGACGCGCCGCAATGCCATCATCCTGTTCATGTGCGCAGAGCTGATGCTCAACGCCGTGAACCTGAGCTTTGTCGCGTTCTCGCGCCTGCACGGCGTCACCGGTCACGTGTTCGTGATCATGGTGATGACGGTGGCGGCAGCCGAGGCGGCGCTTGGCCTGGCCATCGTCATCGCGATCTACCGGCACTTCGGGACCGTGGACCTGTCGAACCTTCGCACCCTCCGCGGATGATCGCCGCCCTGCTTCCGTTCCTGATCCTGCTGCCGCTGCTCGGCTTTCTGGTGAATGGCGCCGTGGCGCTGTCGCGTGCCGGTGGAGCGGGCGACCGTACCACCGCGCGGCATCCGCTGGTGACCGTCGTGGGCCCTGGTGTCATCATTGCCGCGTTTGCCGTGGCGATGGCGCTGTTCATGCGCATGCGCGTGGGCATCACCGGTCCCGCCATCGTGTCGCTGGGTCAGTGGATGCCCGTGGGCAATCTCGCCATCGACTGGAGCTTCCAGCTCGACCAGTTGTCCATGGTGATGGTGCTCGTGATCACGGGTGTCGGCTCGCTGATTCATTTGTTCTCGATCGGCTACATGCAGGACGACCCGGGCTACGCACGCTACTTCGCGTATCTCAATCTGTTCGTCGCCTTCATGCTCGTGCTGGTGCTGGGTGGCAGCTACCCGGTGATGTTCGTGGGCTGGGAAGGCGTGGGTCTCGCGTCCTACCTGCTCATCGGGTTCTGGTTCAGCGACAAGGCCAATGCGGACGCTGGCAAGAAGGCGTTCGTGGTGAACCGCGTCGGTGACTTCGGATTCCTGGTGGCCATGTTCCTGATCTGGAGCACGACCCAGCATCTCGATTTCGCGGGCGCGCACGAAGTGCTGGGCGCCATGGGTGGCACGCCGGTGGTGCTGGCCATCGCCCTGTTCCTGTTCGTGGGCTGCGCTGGCAAGAGCGCGCAGCTGCCGCTCTACATCTGGCTGCCCGACGCCATGGCGGGCCCGACCCCGGTCTCGGCACTCATTCACGCCGCCACCATGGTGACGGCTGGTGTTTACCTGGTCGCTCGCGCGGCGCCGATCTTTTCCGGTGCCCCGGAAGCCTCGCTGGTCATCACCAGCATCGGCGCGCTGACGGCGCTGTTCGCGGCCACCATCGCGCTGCGTCAGTGGGACATCAAGAAGGTGCTGGCGTACTCCACCGTCTCCCAGCTCGGCTACATGTTCGTGGGCGTGGGCAGCGGCGCGTACACGGCGGGTGTGTTCCACCTCGTCACGCATGCCTTCTTCAAGGCACTCTTGTTCCTTGGCGCTGGCTCGGTGATCCACGCGATGCATCACGCGTATCATCACACGCACCGGCACGATGATCCGCAGGACCTGCGCAACATGGGTGGCCTCGCGCGCTTCATGCCGGCCACGGCCGGTGCGATGACGCTGGCCACGCTGGCGATCGCCGGTGTGCCGCCGCTCGCGGGCTTCTTCTCCAAGGACGAGATCCTCGCGAACGTGTTCGCTCGCGCGCACGGCTCGCCGCTGGCCAACGCGTCGCTGCTGGGCATTCCCGGTAGCACGCTGCTCTACGCCGCTTACGGCATCGGTATCATCACCGCGCTGCTGACCGCGATCTACATGACGCGCATGCTGCTGATGGCCTTCTACGGCGAGAATCGCACGGGTGAAGCCGAGCGCAGCGCACTGCACGAAGCGCCACTGATCATGACGGCGCCGGTGCTTGTTCTTGGCGTGCTCACGCTGGCCGGCGGCTGGCTCAACCTGCCGGCACTCATTCCGATCGGTCCGGTGGGCGTGCTCGAACACTGGCTTTCGCCAGTCACGGCGGAGAGCGCCGCGCGACTGGCCGGGGAAGGGCACCTGTCGCACGAGATCGAGATGGTGCTCGTTGGCATCGCCACTGGTGTGGCTGTGCTGGGCATCGTCATCGCCGCGGTGCTGTACCGCAAGCCGATGGCCGACAAGGCGCATGCGCCCGTGGACGACAGCCTGCTGGCGCGCGCCTATGGCGTGGACGACATCGTCGACACGGTGATCGTGAAGCCGGTGAGCGCGGTGGCGGACACGGTGCTCGCCCGCGGCGTGGAACGCGGCGTGGACCAGACGTTCTCACTGGGCGGCTCACTGCTGTCCCGTACCGCGTCTTTCATGGGGAGCAGGTTGCAGGATGGTGATGTGGGCAAGTACGCGTGGCTGCTCGCGGTCGGTGCCCTGGCGTTGATTGCGGCCCTCACGCTGAGCTGATGATGCGCGATATGCTGCTTTCCCTGGGAATCGATCGCTGGGTGTTGCCGGCGATGTTGTTCTGGCCTGTGCTCGCGGCGCTGCTGGTGCGTGTGGGCGGTCGCGATGTCTCGCGCGACGAGGCTGGTGGTGAGGCGCCAAGCGGCGGCCCGGACGCGCGCGTCCTGACCGTCGCGGCCCTGGCTATCGAAGCACTGCTGGCTGTGGCCCTGTGGGGCGTGTTCGATGCAGATGGCCGTGGCTGGCAGGCCCGCGTGGACTTGGCGTGGCTCGCCGACCTCGGCGCCACGCTGAGTCTCGGCGTGGATGGGCTGTCGCTGCCGATGGTGGTGATGACGGCGTTTGTGGTGCCGCTCGCGCTGCTGGGGTCGTGGAACAACGTGCGCGTGCGCACGCCGGCGTTTGGCGCACTGCTGCTGCTGTTGACCAGTGGGCTCATCGGCGTGTTCATCACGCTCGACCTGCTGGCGTTCTACCTGGCGTGGGAACTGATGCTGATCCCCACCTACCTGCTGGTGGGTGTGTGGGGTGCGGCGGGCACGTCGCGGGCCAGCCTGCGCTACGTGTTGTTCACGCTGGTCGGTTCGCTGCTCATGCTGGTGGCCATCATCGCGCTGTGGAACGCCGGTGGCGGCACGTCGCTGCACCTCGACAACCTGCTGCAGGTGGCCCTGTCGCCCCGCACGCAGCTGTGGATGTTCCTGGCGTTCTTCGCCGCTTTCGGTGTGAAGTCCGCGTTGGTCCCGTTCCACACCTGGCTGCCTGATGCACAGGGCGCCGCGCCCACGGTGGCCGCCGTGACGCTCGGCCTCAAGGTCGGTGCGTACGCCATCCTGCGTTTTGCCATCCCGCTCTTTCCCGCGGCGGCGATGGATCACACGGTGCGCACCACCATCCTCGTGCTGTCGGTGATTGCGGTGGTGTATGGGGCGCTCGTGGCAATGGCGCAGCGTGACTTCAAGCGCGTGATCTCCTACAGCTCCATCAGCCACCTCGGTCTCATCATGCTGGGTAGCTTCGTGCTCACCCAGCAGAGTGTGCAGGGCGCCGTGATGAGCATCATCAGCAGCGGCATCGCCACCACGGCGCTGTTCCTGCTGGCCGGCATGCTCGAGGATCGCCGGGCCACCACCGCCTTCTCCGCGTTTGGCGGGCTCGCGCGGGTGCTGCCCTGGTTCAGCGTCGCCCTTATCGTCGCGATGCTGTCCACCGTGGCCTTGCCCGGCACGATCGGCTTCATCGGTGAGTTCCTGGTGCTCATCGGCACCTACGCCGAGTATCCGGCGCTGGCCGTCATTGCCACGTCCGGCGTGATCTTTGCCGCTGTGTACGGCCTGCGCGCCGTGCAGCAGTTGCTGTTCGAGAAGGTGGACACCGAAACCAACGGAGCCTTGCCTGACCTATCGGGTCGCGAGCGCTTTGTCATGGTCACGCTGGTGGCCGCCATGGTCTATCTCGGCGTGGCTCCTCACGCCATCCTGCAGCGCGCCGATCGTGCGTCGCAGGCCCTGATCGAGTCGGTTCGGTTCGGCCCCAACGCCCCGACGACGCTTCCGCCCGTGTCGCAGAGTCGCTGACGATGCCCGACGCCATGTCTGCCGGCGCGATCTTTCGCGCCCTGTTTCCCGAAATGCTCCTCTCCGGCGGCGCGATGTTGCTGCTGCTGGCATCCGTCTGGTCGCCGCAAGGCAACCAGACCGGTGCGGCGGAAGGTGCCGAACGGACGTCGGTACTGGCCCGCTTCGGCGTGGTCCTGTGCCTGTTGGTGGGTCTCGCGGTGGTGATCGCGTGGGGCGATGGTGTATCCGGCACACCGGATGGCCGCATCGCCGGTGACGGATTCCGCTGGGCCGTGGATCTGGTGATCCTGCTCGGCACCGCCCTCGCGCTCACGCTGCTCGAGGCTGAGCATCAGCGCAGCGCCGCGTTCGGGCCGGAAGTGCCCGCCCTGATGCTGCTCGCCTCCACCGGCATGATGGTGCTGGCGGGTGCCCGTGACCTCATGTTCGTGTTTCTCGGCATCGAGCTCATGTCGCTCGCTGTGTACGTGCTCGCTGGCGTCAATCGGCGCAGCGCGCGCAGCGCAGAAGCCGCGGTGAAGTATTTCCTGCTGGGTGCGATCTCGAGCGGTTTCCTGCTGTATGGCATGGCACTGCTGTTTGGCGCCACGGGCAGTACGCGTCTGCAGGACATCGCCGAGTGGGCGGCGTCGCAGGCGATACTGACCCCACTGTTCATGGCGGGCGTGGCGCTGCTCTTGGTCGGATTGGCGTTCAAGGTGGCTGCCGCGCCGTTCCACCTGTGGACGCCCGATGTGTATGACGGTGCGCCCCTGCCGGTGACCGCGTACATGTCGGCCACGGTGAAGACTGCGGCGTTTGCCGTCTTCACGCGCATCATGATCGAAGGACTGGCCGTCGCCGCGCCGCGTTGGCACATGGGCCTCTGGTGGCTCGCCGTCATCACGATGGTCGTCGGCAACGTGTTTGCCCTTTCGCAAACCAACCTGGTGCGCATGCTCGCCTACTCGAGCATCGCTCACGCCGGCTACCTGCTGGTGTCCATCGTGGTGGGTGATGCCTCGGGCACGTCGGCGCTGGTCTTCTACGTGGTCTCGTACACCCTGTCCACGATGGGCGCCTTCGGTGTGCTGGTGACGATCAACGCTGGACGCGACAAGGCGCCAACGCTGGATGACATCTCTGGCCTGTGGTTGGTACGGCCGTGGCTGGCCATCGCGATGACGGTCTTCCTGTTGGCGTTCATGGGCATGCCGTTGCTCGGCGGCATGGGCTTCTTTGCGAAGTGGTACATCCTGCAGGCAGCCCTGCAGGCGCCCGCGCCACAGACCGTGCTCGCCGTGGTCCTCGTGCTCACCAGCGCCGTGTCGGCTGCGTACTACCTGACCGTCGTGTCGGCCATGTTCATGCGCCCGCGCCCGGAAGGCCAACCCGTGCCTTCCACGACGCCGCTCAATCAGTCGTTGATTGCGGCCGCCGCCGTGGTCCTGCTGGTGTTCGGCCTCTATCCCACACCGATGATGGAAGTGGCCCGACGCGCCGTGACGACGACCTCTCCCAGTACAAGTCCCGCTGCTCCGCGCGGCGAGATACGTTTGCAGACCGCAAGCGTTCCGCGTTGACTTCCGGCGTGCGGCCTTCGGGCGGCACGCCGTTCCCGCCTTTGCCCCACCAGCCCATGGCCATCAGTCAGACGATCTTTCGGCAGTACGACGTTCGCGGCATCGTGGGGCAGGACCTGACCGAAGATGTGGCCTATGGCCTGGGTCGCGGCTACGCGGCCCTGTTGGCCCAGCGGGGCGTGCAGGGTGCGGTGGCCGTCGGCCGCGACAACCGGCCCAGTGGCGACGCGCTGCGTGATGCGCTGGTGCGCGGGCTGACCGAGTGCGGGGTCGATGTGGTCGATGTCGGCGTGGTCCCCACACCGCTGCTGTACTGGGCGCTGCACCACGAGTCGGTGGTGGGCGGCATCCAGATCACGGGCTCGCACAACCCGCCCGAGTACAACGGCTTCAAGATGTGCCTCGGCACCGCGTCGTTGCACGGCGCGGATATTCAAACCCTGTACCAGCTCATCGTCGGTGGCCAGTTCCCGACGGGCAGTGGACAGGTACGCCACGTCGAGGTGATCGACCGCTACGTGGCCGACATCGTGGCGAAGATCGGTCCGCTGACGCACCCGGACGGTTCGCCGCTCAAGGTCGTCTACGACTGCGGCAACGGAGCCGGCGCCCTGGTGGCCCCGCAGCTCATGAACGCCCTCGGCGTGCAGGGCACGGGGCTATTCACGGAGAGCGATGGCACGTTTCCGAATCACCACCCCGATCCCACCGTTCCCGAAAACCTCGAGGACTGTATCGCGGCAGTGGCCTCTTCGGGCGCGGAACTGGGTGTGGCATTCGATGGCGACGCCGACCGCATTGGCGTCGTCGATCGCAATGGGCGCATCATCTGGGGCGATCATATCCTGATCCTGTACGCGCGCGACGTGCTGGCGCGCACCGGGGCAGGGCAGCCGATCATCTTCGACGTGAAGTGCTCGCAGGCGCTCACCGATGCCATTGCGGCCGCAGGCGGAACGCCCGTCATGTGGAAGACGGGCCACTCCCTCATCAAGGACAAGATGAAGGAGATGCATGCGCCCATCGCCGGAGAGATGTCGGGGCACATGTTCTTCACCGAAGGCTTCTATGGCCATGATGACGCGCTGTACGCGGCGGCGCGCCTGCTGCGCATTGTGGCGGACTCGGGGCGTCGGGTGGATGAACTGCTCGCAGATGTGCCGCACTTCGTGTCGACGCCGGAGATTCGCATCGACACCGACGACACCACGAAGTTCGCGATCATGGACAAGGCCGTGCCGCACTTCAAGGCCACCCACGACGTGATCGATGTGGACGGTGTGCGTGTGCTGTTCGGTGATGGCTGGGGACTGCTGCGCGCCTCGAACACGCAACCCGTGATCGTCGCGCGCTACGAAGCGCGCAGCGAAGAGCGACTGGCCGAGATTCGTGGCGTGATGGAAGGCTGGCTGCGTGAGCAGGGTGTCACGCCGTGATCGCATGTTGACGCCCGGCCGCCACGGTTGATTTCCACCATGCGGACACGAGGCTGGTTCCTCACCGGACTGCTCGTGGTTGCGGTGCTGCTGTTGGTCGGCCGCAACGCGACAGCGCTCATCGTGGACCACGCATGGTTCACGGCCATGGATGCGCCGGCCCTCTTCTGGGAAGAGGTGATCGACTCGCTACTCCTGCAGGGTGGCGCGTGGGTGGTGGGATCGGCCTTTGCGTTTGCCAACCTCTACGCCGTGCGCCGCACCATTGCCACGGTGGCGATGCAATCCCGGGTCGCCAACATCGAGTTCACCTCGATGGTTCCTCATCGGCGCCTGCTCTCGGCGACCATCATCCTGTCGATGATCGTCGGAGCCTTGTTGGCGCTGCCGATGACCAACTGGACCGATCTCGCGCTCGTCCGGCATGGTCTGCCGTTCGGAGAAATCGAAGGCATCCTCGATCGCGATCTCGGATTTTATGTCTACTGGTTGCCATTCGAGGAAGCGCTGTACCTGTGGTCGCTGGTCAGCATCGTGTCGCTCACGGCCATGGTGCTGGTGCTGTACGCCCTCACACGCTCGCTGCGACTCGAAGGACGCCGGGTGGCGGCCTCCACCCACGTGCGCCGGCACCTGAGTGTGCTGGGCGCCCTGGTGCTGCTGTTGCTGGCATGGAGCTACCGCCTCGACGCCTTCGATCTGCTGCAGTATGGCAGTGGCCCCGACGGCCTCTTCCTGCACGTCGATCACCGGTTCACGTTGCGCGTGGATTGGCTGCTCTCCGCCGCCTGCAGCCTCGCCGCCCTGGTGGTACTGCGCACGGGATGGACCGGTCAGCTGCGCGCCGCGTTCCTCGCGTTGACACTGGTGCTGGTATCGGCGATCGGCTTGCGTCACATCGCTCCCACCGTGGTCGCGCGCACGGCGCTGTTCGGCGAATCCGGGCGGCGCGACCAGGACTATGTGGCATCGCGCGCGCTGTTCAGTCGCCGCGCGTTTGATGTCGACGGGATTCGCCCCGGTGCGGGCGTTCTGGATTTGCCCGCGTCGACCATGGCGTTGCGGACCAGTCTCTGGGATGATCGCACGCTGATCGGCGGGCTTGGCGCGAGCCTCTCGCCAGTGCGTGACGCGCGGTCGCTCGATGGAAACGCGGACAGCGACAGTGAATCCGCCGTGCGCTCACCGGAGCGCCTGGGACGCACGATGCAGCGTCAGCTCGATGCGACTCCCACCGGGTGGACGCTCACCGATGGCCGGATCTCGGCCCTCCTGGTGCGGCAACCGGTGGTGGCCGGTGAGCCGTGGCGCCTGTCGCTGGTGGACGCCACGCGGCCCGCCGTGCAGGATAGTGCGCTCGATCCGCTGGAAGCGCGCAGCGAAGAACACGATGCGACCTGGCCGTTGGTTGGGCCCGGCGTCAGTGGCGCACGACTGATCGATGCCGCGGATCTGCCGGGAGTGCCCGGCGCCTCGTTGTCCGGCCTGCGGGCCCGTGTTGCCCACGCCTGGGCGCTGCGCGATGCGGCCTTGCTGCGGGCCGACACGCTGGGCGCGCGCAACCTGCGTATCGTGACACACCGGGATGTCCGCCAGCGTGTCGAGCGCCTCGCGCCAGTGTTCGTGCAAGGCGACGACGTATATCCCGTGCGCGACGGAGACCGCCTGTACTGGGTGCTGCACCTCTACAGTGCATCCGATCGCTATCCGTTGAGTCAGCGATGGCAGGTCGCCGGCGGGGTCTTCTCGTACTTCAAGCTGGCCGCCACCGCGGTCGTGGATGCGTCCACCGGGCGCGTACGGTTCATTCCTGTCGATCGGCCCGATGCGTTGGCCCGCACCTGGATGGCCAAACTACCGGCACTGTTCGCACCAGCAACGGCGATGCCGGCCAGTCTCGTCAACCAGTTGCCACCAGCTACTGACGGTGCGACGGCCCAGTTGCGGACGTTTGCCCGCTACGGATCGCGCCTCGAGGGCTCCGTCGTGCGCCACCTGCCGGACAGCGTGCTGGTCGGGGGAGCGCCACCGGCGGTCGCCCAACAGGTCGGCGCCAACATGGTCATGGGCTGGTCCGTGCCTCTCCTCGACGCGGGCGATGAGGTGGATGGGGTGGCGACCGCCACCGGTGGCGCAGCGCGGGCCACCTACTGGACCAGCGCAGCGGTACCCAACCGCCGCTGGCGCCAAATGCTGGAGCGCCTTGGCGGCGCCCTCGACAGCGCCCGTGCCGCCGTGCCCGATGGCGCCCGACGGGACAATCGGCTCCGTCTGGCCCGGCCCGAGGCCGTCGCGACCGCCAGCGGACTGTTCGTGGTGCAACCCGTACTCTGGTCCCGCGGCGACGGCAGTCTCGTCGTCGCCCGCGTGGGAGTGACGGACGGTGAACGGGTGGGCATCGGAGCCACGTTGGCTCAGGCGCTCGCCGGCATTGGAGAGACCACGGTGGGGGCCCCGTCCAATCTGGGCGCTCCCGTGACGCTCCTGACCCCCTCGCCCGAGGATGCCCCGGGCCGGCTGTACGACTCCATGCGCCAGGCGCTGCGCCGCGGAGACTGGGGCGCATTCGGGACAGCGTTCGATAGCCTGGGGCGCGTATTGGGACGGACGCCGCCGTGAATGCGGCCGGATTCACCCGTCGCCGGTTCCGGCGGGTGGACCGCGAGGAACGTACCTGCCGCCAGCGGTTGCTGTGGCCGGGTCCGACCCTCTAGCATTGAACCGAACACATTCCCCGATCTTGGAGAGCGCGTGAACCTACACGAGTATCAGGCGAAGGATCTGCTGCGGGTGGCCGGTGTGCCAATCCCGCCCGGTGAAATCGCCACGACGCCGGAACAGGCGGAGGCCATTGCCAAGAAGCTTGGCACCGCCGTGATGGTAAAGGCCCAGGTCCATGCCGGCGGTCGCGGCAAGGCTGGTGGCGTGAAGTTCTGCCCGACGCCCGAGGCGGCGAAGGAAAAGGCCACGGCCATCCTCGGCATGACCATCAAGGACCTGATCGTCGAGAAGGTCCTCGTCACGGTGGCGGCCGACATTGCGTCGGAAGCCTATGTCGGCATCATCGTTGATCGCGCAACCAAGAAGCCGGTCTTCATGGTCTCCGCTGCGGGCGGCATCGACATCGAAGAAGTCGCGGCCACCACGCCGGAAAAGATTCTGTACCACCCGGTCGACACGCGCTACGGCCTGTTGCCGTTCGAAGCGATGCGCATGGGCTTCTTCCTGTACCAGGATGTGAAGCTCGCGCGCCAGGCGGCCAAGATCATGCAGCAGCTCTACACGGCGTTCATGAGCGCCGGCTGCTCGATCGCGGAAATCAATCCGCTCGTCGTCACACCGCAGAATGAACTCATCGCGGTCGACGGCAAGATGGTCATCGACGACAACGAACTCGATCGCCTGCCGCAGATCGCCGCGCTGCGCGACGAATCGTCGGAAGCGCCGAGCGAAGTGGATGCGCGCAACGCGAACCTCACGTTCATCAAGCTCGATGGCAACGTGGGCTGCGTCGTGAACGGCGCCGGTCTGGCCATGGCCACCATGGATCTCGTGAAGTACTACGGCGGCGATCCGGCCAACTTCCTCGACATCGGCGGTTCGTCGAACCCGGAGAAGGTGGTGAATGCGCTCCGCATCATCACCGCCGATCCGAACGTCAAGTGTATCCTGTTCAACATCTTCGGCGGCATCACGCGCACCGATGACGTGGCCAATGGCATCGTCACGGCCACGAAGGCGAACCCGCTGAAGGTGCCCATCGTCATCCGCCTGACTGGCACCAACGAGGAACTGGCGTTGCAGATCCTGAAGGAGAATGGCTTCTCCGCGTCGAGCGACATGGATTCGGCCGTGCAGCGCGCGGTGGAACTCGCGACGAAGGGAGGTGCCGCGTGAGCATCTTCATCGACAACAGCACCAAGCTGGTGGTGCAGGGCATCACGGGCCGCGACGGCTCGTTCCATGCCAAGCAGATGATCGAGTACGGCACGAAGGTCGTGGCCGGCGTCACGCCCGGTAAGGGCGGCCAGACCTTCGAAGGCACCGCGCCGATCTTCGATACCGTGCACGATGCCGTGAAGGCGACGGGCGCCAACACCTCCGTGATCTACGTGCCGCCCATGTATGCGGCCGATGCGATCATGGAAGCAGCGGCGGCAGGCGTGAAGTTCATCGTCTGCATCACCGAAGGCGTGCCGGTCCTCGACATGACCAAGGTGTACCCGTACGTGAAGGAGCATGGCGCGCGCCTGCTCGGCCCGAACTGCCCGGGCCTGATCACGCCGGGTGAGAGCAAGGTCGGCATCATCCCCGGCCGTATCTGCACGCCGGGCCCGGTCGGTGTCGTCAGCCGCTCCGGCACGCTCACCTACGAAGTCGTCAACGCGCTCACCAAGGCCGGCATCGGTCAGAGTACCTGCGTCGGCATCGGTGGTGACCCGATCAACGGTACCAACTTCATCGACTGCCTCGCGGCGTTCGAGAAGGATCCGAACACCAAGGCCGTCGCCATGATGGGCGAAATCGGTGGCACGGACGAGCAGGAAGCGGCGACGTTCATCAAGGAGCACATGACCAAGCCGGTCGTGGGCTTCATCGCCGGCCAGACGGCCCCGCCGGGACGCCGTATGGGTCACGCGGGCGCGATCATCTCGGGTTCGGCGGGTACGGCGGCCGAGAAGATCGATTCGTTCAAGGCGGCGGGCATGGGCGTGGCCCAGCGTCCGATCGACTTCGTGGAACTGATCAAGGCGCGCCTGGCCTGATCCGACCCTCGGACAGCAGAGCGGGGTACAAGGGTGATCCCTTGTACCCCGCTCGTGTTTTCGCCCATACTGCCTGATGCCCTCACGTCTCGCTGACTTGCTGTCTGCGTCGCGCCTGCGCGTGCCGATGAGCGCGGCGACGCTGGCCGATGCGGCCCACGAACTGGCCCGCTGCCTCGAAGAGAGCGGTAGCCTGTCCAATCCGGAGCTGCTCCAGGAGCGCATCGAGGAGGCCCGCCCGGAAGACGTGGTGGGGCTCGCCGACCGTGCCTTCGTGGTCCACTACCGCACCGAAGCGGTGAAGGATCTGGTGGTCGCCCTCGGCCGGGCGCAGAAGTCGGTGTGCCGGGTGCTCGACGACGACGAGACCCAGTGCGCGCGCATCGTCATTCTGGTGTGCTCGCCGCCGCGGCAACTGGCCCGCCACCTCCAGGTGGTCGGTGCCTTCGCCCGCGTGCTCTCCAAGCCGCCGCATGTGGATGCGATGCTTGCGGCGGAGACGCCAGGCGCCGTCATGGGACTGCCGTTCCTCACGGCGGCCGAACTGCCCGCCCAACTGACCGTGCGCGAGCTCATGACGGCCAAGCCCCGTACGGTCGAACCGGACGCTCCGCTCAAGAGTGCCGTTCTGGAGATGGTGCGGTCCGGACTCGGCGGATTGCCGGTCGTGGACGCCGACAATCGGGTCGTCGGCATGTTGAGCGAAAGAGAGCTGCTGCGGGACCTCCTGAGCCGTTATCTTCCGCGGGCTGGGGGCGTCGCAACTCCCCAGACGCCCGCAACGGCGCGCCGGACGGTGAGCGACCTGATGACCCGTCAGGTTCTGTGTGTCGCTCCCGACCAGCCGCTCGCCGAAGTGGCGTCCCTCATGCTCAACAAGGACGTCGACCGAGTGCCCGTGGTGAAGAACGACCGTCTGGTCGGCTTTCTGACCCGCGGGGACATCGTTCGCAAATTGATCGGATCCTGACCCATGGCTGGTCGTCGTACACTTACCATCGTGAAGCCGGATGCCTTCGGCAATGGCAAGGCGGGCCTCATCATCGCGCTGCTCGAGAAGTCGGGCTTCACGATCAAGGCGTCACGCGTGATGCATCTGACGCAGGCCCAGGCCGGCGAGTTCTACGCCGTGCACAAGGAGCGCGGCTTCTACCCCGAGCTGGTGGAATTCATGACCAGCGGCCCGTGCATGCCGCTGGTGCTCGAGCGCGATGACGCGGTGGCGACGCTGCGCACGGTGATTGGTGCCACGGACCCGGCCGAAGCGGCCGAGGGCACGGTGCGGAAGCTGTACGCGGAATCGAAGGGTCGGAACGCGATTCATGCCTCGGATTCCGATGAGAACGCGGAGCGTGAAGCCCGCTTTTTCTTCGCGGAATCGGATGTTCTGGCCGGCTGAAAAGTCCGGCCGGCTGGCGTGGTCGGGTTCGTCGCGCTAAGTCTGCATGGGCGCGTGACTTGAGCGCGCCGAACCGATAAGAATTGGAGCGGCCGGACCCTTGTGTAGGTGGGTAGGCCGCTCTATTTTCAACGGCTATGCTGTACTTCGACATTCGCAGTCTGGAAGCGCATGCCGAGAGCGTCGATGGGACGCTCGAGGCGTCGGATCCGGTATGGCAGGAAGACGATTCACGTCCGGTGCAAGCCGGGGTGCACGTGGTTGGTCGCCTGTCCAGTGCGGGTGCCGGTCGGTTTTATTTCAGTGGCCGATTCGAGGGTGCAGCGGTGGCGGAGTGCAGGCGGTGCCTGTGTGAAGTCACGGTATCGGTGTCGGACGACGTGCATCTGATCTTTGCCGAGTCGGGAAACGACGAAGCCGAGGAAGATGATGTCGTACTGATCCCGCCCGGTGACCGGGAACTCGATCTTCGTCCGGTGGTGCGTGAGGAATGGCTTCTGGCCGTTCCGGCGTTCGCGCTGTGCCGGGAGGATTGTCAGGGGTTCTGTCCATCGTGCGGTGCCGACCGCAACTCGGAGGCGTGCACCTGTCCTCCACCCTCGGATCCCCGTTGGGATGGCTTGCGCGCAATGCGCGAGTCGGAATCCTGACGGCCTTTTTTGTCTCGAACGTTCAGGTCAGAGTCCCATGGCCGTACCGAAGCGCCGTACATCCAAGCGGCGGAAGCGCGCCCGCAACACGCACAAGGTCGCGCCCGCCATCGTGATCCAGTCGTGCCCGCAGTGTAGCGCTGCCAAGCGTCCGCATCGTGTTTGTGCGGAATGCGGCTACTACGCGGGTGAGCAGCGGGTAGAAGCGCAGGAAGCATAAGCTTGGCGCGCATCGCCGTGGATGCCATGGGGGGGGATTTCGCCCCCCGGGCCCCCATCGCGGGAGCGCTCCAGGCGCTCGGAGCGCTGCCCCCGCAGCACGACATCGAATTGGTCGGCCAGACAGCCGTCATCGAATCCGAGCTCGACGCCTTGTTGGCGGGCGAGCTCGCCGAGTTGGCGTACGTCCGCGATCGGATCACCATCGTGGAGGCTCCTGACGTCATCGAGATGACGGACAAGCCTTCCGCTGCGCTGCGCCGTAAACCCAACAGTTCCATGGTCGTCGGCGTCAAACGCGTCGCCGACGGGGCAGCACAGGGCTTCGTCTCCGCCGGTAGCACGGGCGCGCAGATGGCCGTGTCTTTCATGCTGCTCAAGCTGCACGCCGGCCTTACACGGCCCGCCATCGGCACGATCTTCCCGACCGCCGCGCAGCCCATTCTGGTGCTGGACGTCGGCGCCAATGTCGACTGTGCCCCGGAAGAACTCGTCCAGTTCGCCCGTATCGGCACCGTCTACGCCAAGGCCCTGCTCGGCCGTGACAACCCGGCCGTTGGCCTCCTGTCCGTCGGCGAAGAAGCGGAGAAAGGCAACACCGCCGTCAAGGAAGCTCACCAACTCCTGCTCACCGCCGGTCTCAACTTCCTCGGCAACGTCGAGGGGCGGGATCTCCCGCGCGGTGCCTGCGATCGTGGCGCCATCGACGTCGTGGTGTGTGATGGCTTCACCGGCAACGTGCTCCTCAAGTTCTACGAGAGCATCGGCCCCATGCTCATCGGCATGGTCTCGAAAGTCGGCAACCTCGATCCGCGTCAGGTACTGGGCGCGCTCAAGCAGTTCGACGTCGAGGAGTACGGTGGGTCTCCGCTGCTGGGTGTGCGCGGCGTCTCCATCATCTCGCACGGCAAGAGTTCTCCGAAGGCCATCAAGAATGCCATCGCTGTCGCCATCCGCGCCTGGGAATCGGGTATGACCGACGAAATCGGTCGTCGTCTCGCCGAGTCCCTCCCTGATGCGTCCTCCGTACCCGACGCGACGAACAAGAACGGTCCGACCACGTGAAGCGTCCCGCTGCCTTTATCGCGGGAACGGGGCATGCTGTCCCGCGCCGTGTGGTCACCAACGCCGACATCGCCGCCATGGGCGTCGATACGAACGATGAGTGGATCATCGAACGCACCGGCATCCGTCAGCGGCACATTGCCGGAGATGGTGAGACCCTGACCTCGATCGCGGCCGATGCCGCGCGTCAGGCCATGACACGCGCCGGTGTCCATCCCGGTGAAGTCGACATCATCATTCTCGGCACCGCGTCACCGGACCACTTGCTGCCCGCCACCGCGGTAGAAGTGCAGACGGCGTTGGGTTGCTCACGCGCTGCGGCATTCGATCTCTCGGCGGCGTGTTCGGGTTGGCTGTACAGCACCATTGTCGCGGAGTCGTTGATCGCCAATGGTACCGCCAACACGGTTCTGGTGATCGGCGCCGAGCGCTTGAGCGGCATCGTGGATTGGACCGATCGCAACACGTGTATCGTGTTCGGCGACGGTGCGGGCGCCACGGTGATGCGGCGCTCAGAGGGACAGCGCGGCGTCCTGTCGCACTTCATGCGATCCGATGGCGCGCTCGCCGAGTTGCTGTGGCGTCCGGCAGGCGGTGGAGTTCTGCCGTTTTCGCCCGAGACCTTCGCGCAGCGCCAGCACTATGTGCACATGTCGGGACGCGAAGTGTTCAAGCACGCTGTGCGCTCGATGGCCGAGGCCACGGATCGCGCGCTGGATGCCGCGCGACTGACGGCAGCCGATGTCGACCTGCTCATTCCGCACCAGGCGAACGTCCGGATCATCGAAGCCACGGCGAAGCACGCGGGCATCCCGATGGAGAAGGTGTTTGTGAACGTCGACCGGTTCGGCAATACGTCGGCCGCGTCCATTCCGATTGCGCTCAACGACGCAGTGGAGCAAGGGCTCGTGAAGGAGGGCATGACCGTCCTGTTTGCCGCCTTTGGCGCCGGCTTCACGTGGGGTTCGCTCGTCGTGCGTTTCTGATCTTCACCTGACCAACGCTGGTTCTGGATGATGGCTACCGAATTTGTGCTGCTGCTCCCCGGTCAGGGATCGCAGAAGGTGGGGATGGGCAAGGACCTGTACGATGCGTTTCCCGCAGCGCGCGAGGTCTACCATGCAATCGACGACGCCGTGGGCAGTACGCTGTCCACACTGGCATTCGAAGGCCCGGCCGATGAGTTGACGCGCACACTGAATGCGCAGCCCGCGTTGCTCGCACACAGTGCGGCCGTCTGGGCCGTTGTGCGCGATGCGATCGGCACGCGCCTGCGCGCGGCGGCTGGTCACTCACTGGGCGAATTCTCGGCCTACCACGTGACGGGTGCACTGGAAGCCGCCGGCGCCGCGCGTATTGTGCGTCAGCGCGGCACACTCATGTACGAACAGGGCATCGCCCGTCCCGGCGCGATGGCGGCCATCCTCGGCGTGCTTACGGCTGATATCGATGCGCTGTGCGCGCAGGCGACCCGTGAGCGTGGGCTGGTGGTCCCAGCCAACTACAACAGCGAAGAGCAGGTGGTCATCTCCGGCGAAGTGGCGGGCGTCGAACGCGCGATGGAGCTGGCGAAAGAAGCCGGCGCGAAGCGCTGCCTGCCGCTGCCAGTGAGTGGGGCATTTCATTCGCCGCTCATGGAGCCCGCAGCAGCGGGGCTGTCGGCGGCGCTCGACGCAGAAGCCTGGCAGGATCCGCAGGTACCGGTGGTGGCGAACGTGAATGCCGAAGCCATCAGCAATGCCGCCGATGCGCGCGCCTTGCTGGTGCAGCAGCTCACTGCGCCGGTCCAATGGACACGCGTGATGCGCGCACTGGCCGACCGTCACCCCGACGCCGTGTTCGTGGAGATCGGCACCGGCGCTGTGCTGACCGGACTGGCCCGTCGCATTGCGCCGTCGGTCAAGACGATGGCGTGCGGCACCGTGGCCGACGTGGAGAAACTGCTTGAACTCGCACAGCAGGAGGCGTGATGTCGAAGCCAGCCATTGATCTCACCGGGCGCGTCGCGCTGGTGACGGGTTCCACGCGCGGCATCGGTCGCGCGATCGCTGAGACGCTGGCACGCGCCGGCGCGCGCGTCGCTGTGACTGGGCGTGATGCGGCCAAGGCGGAAGCGGCCGCACAGGAGATCACCGCCGCCACAGGCGCGGAAGCGCGCGGCTATGCCGCCGATGTGTCGGACACGGCGCAAGCTGCCGCATTGATCGAAGCGGTGGAAAAGGATTTTGGTCAGCTCGACATCCTCGTGAACAACGCCGGGCTGACGCGCGACAACCTGATGATGCGCATCAAGGACGACGACTGGGACGCGGTGATCGACGCGAACCTGCGCGGCGCTTTTGCGACGTGTCGTGCGGCCACCCGCGGCATGATGAAGCGTCGCTGGGGCCGGATCATCAACATGGCCAGCGTCGTGGGCATCATGGGCAACAAGGGGCAGGTGAACTACGCCGCGAGCAAGGCGGGGCTGATCGGCATGACCAAGTCGATTGCCAAGGAACTCGCGTCGCGGAACATCCTGGCCAACGTGGTGGCCCCGGGGTTCATCGAGACAGACATGACAGCGGCGATGACGGCCGAAGCGCGGGCGACCCTGAGCACCGGGATCCCGCTCGAGCGCCTGGGCACGCCGGACGATGTGGCGAACATGGTACTCGTGCTCGCCTCTGACCTGACCAGCTATGTGACGGGCCAGGTCTTCGTGGTAGATGGTGGCCTCGTAATGTGACGCGACCGTCAGGATGGTCCGGGACGTCCCGGGCCCTCCCTGTGTCGCAGCGCACCGGCTAACTTCCCACTCTCACTTTCAAACAACTCCAGAGGAACCGTTCCCATGGCGGATCACGCGTCGAAGATCAAGGACATCATCGAAAAGGAACTCGGCGTGGAGCGCGAGAAGCTGACCCCCGAAGCCAGCTTCATCGAGGACCTTGGCGCTGACTCGCTCGACATCGTCGAGCTGGTGATGGAGTTCGAGAAGGAATTCAACATCGACATCCCCGACGAAGACGCCGAGAAGCTCCGCACGGTGGGTGACGCGGTCGCCTATCTCGAGGCGAAGGTCGGCGGCTGATGCGGCGGCGGGTCGTCGTCACGGGGCTCGGGGCGGTCACGCCTGTCGGAAACGACGTGGCGACGACTTGGCAGTCGCTGCTGGCTGGGGTGTCCGGTGGGGCACCAATCACGAAGTTCGATGCCAGCGCCTTCAAGGTGCACTTCGCCTGTGAGGTGAAGGGTTTCGATGTGGGATTGTACATGGACCGCAAGGAAGCGAAGCGCGCGGACCTGTACACGCAGTACGCGATGGCGGCGTCCGTGCAGGCGATGCAGGACGCCGGCCTCGCAGCGGGTGATTTTGTGCCCGAGGACTGCGGCGTGATCATCGGCAGTGGCATCGGCGGTCTGGCCACCATGGAAGAGCAGCACTCGGTGCTGATCAACTCCGGCAATCGTCGCATTTCGCCGTTCTTCGTGCCGATGTACATCGTCGACATCGCGGCCGGTGTGGTGTCGATGCGCTTTGGTGCCAAGGGCCCCAACTACGCCACGGTGTCGGCCTGCTCCACGAGCGCCCACGCCATTGGCGAGGCTTTCCGCACCATCGTGTACGGCGACGCCGATGTCATGATCACCGGAGGCTCGGAAGCGTCCGTGCTGCCGATGGCCATTGGCGGCTTCGGCAACATGACGGCGCTCTCGGAACGCAACGACACGCCGGCAACGGCGTCGCGCCCGTTCGATGCGACGCGTGACGGGTTCGTGCTGGGCGAAGGGGCCGGTGTGGTGGTGCTCGAGGAACTCGAGCACGCACGCCGCCGCGGCGCGCGCATCTACGGCGAGGTCGTGGGGTATGGTGCCACGGGTGACGCCTACAGCCTCACGGGCCAGCCTGATGCCCACGAGGGCCTGCAGCGCGCCATGCGCAAGGCCATCAAGGACGGTGGGTTCGACCTCTCCGAGGTCGATTACATCAACGCGCACGGTACCTCCACGCCGCTCAACGACGCGAACGAGATCAAGGCGATCAAATCGGTGTTCGGTGAGCATGCCAAGGCACTGTCCGTCAGCTCCACCAAGTCGGCCACCGGGCATTTGCTTGGCGCCGCCGGGGGCGTGGAATTCATCGCCTGCGCACTGGCTGTACGCGATGGCATGATTCCCCCCACGATCAATCACACGACTCCCGATCCGGAGTGCGACCTCGATGTCACGCCCAACACGCCCAAGGCGCGTCCGGTGCGCATCGCCATGTCGAACAGTTCCGGCTTCGGTGGTCACAACGTCTCGATCGCACTCCGACGGTTTACCGAATAGCACCGTCGGGACCGCGGTCGAGGTGACGCGCGATGATCAGCTGACGTGATCGTCGCGCCAACGTCCGGATGTCCTGATGCCGCTCGCTGTCCCGTTTGATCTGTCCAGGCTGCGCGATTCGGCGCTCCTCCCGATCGGCCAGAAGCTGATCGACGGGGAGCGCCTCACCGTTGCAGATGGTGTGGTGCTCTTTCGCTCTCCCGATCTGCTCGGGGTGGGTGCCATGGCGGATGCCGCGAATCGCGCACGCCATGGGGACCGCGTCACGTTCGCGTCCAACCAGCACATCAATCCCACCAACATCTGCGTGTTGCGCACCACGTGCGCCTTCTGCGGATACGCGCGGCTGCCCAAGGAAGAGGGCGCCTATCGCTACACGCTCGACCAGGCACTCGCGGAATCCGATCGTGCCGATGGCACCATCACCCGCGAATTCCACATTGTCGGCGGCCTCGATATGCAGGCGGGGCTCGAGTACTACAAGACGCTCTTCCGCGCGCTCAAGGAACGGCACCCGCAGGTGCACATCAAGGCGCTCACGGCCGTGGAGATCGCGCATATCGCGCGCATCGAGAAGATGAGCCGCGCCGATGTGCTCATCGCCCTGCGCGAGGCCGGCCTCGACACACTGCCCGGCGGCGGCGCCGAGACATTCAGTGCGGCCGTGCGCGATGTGATCGCCAACAAGAAGCTCGGCGGCACCGACTACATCGACGTACATCGCACCGCGCATCAGCTCGGGATCCGCTCCAACTGCACGATGCTCTACGGTCACGTGGAGACCATCGAAGACCGTATGCAGCACCTCGAAATGCTGCGTGACCTGCAGGATGAGACCGGCGGATTCCTCGCGTACATCCCGTTGGCCTATCACCCCGACGACAACGAGCTGGGCAAGACACTCGGTCGCCAGGGCACATCCACGACGGGCGCTGACGACCTGCGCAACCTGGCCGTGGGACGGCTGTTCCTCGACAACTTCGAGCACATCAAGTCGCACTGGATCATGGTGACGTCAGCTGTGTCGCAGCTCGCGCTGCACTTCGGCGTGAACGACATCGAGGGCACGGTGGTGCGCGAGAAGATCTATCACGCCGTCGGCGCCCATACGCCGCAGGGCATGACGTTGCCACAGTTGCTGACGCTCATTCGCGGCGCCGGCAAGGTGCCTGCTGAGCGCGATTCGTTCTATCGCGTGCTCCGGGAGTTCGGCCCCGACGAGACTGGCGAGACAGCGTTGCCGGAATCGGACGTGCTCACCGCCGCCGCGTCCTGATTCCATGCTCCGCGTCGGCCGCATCCGGTACATCAACTGCTACCCCGTGTACGGTGCCATCGATCGTGGCATCGTGCCGCTCGCGGGGTCGCTGGTGAATGGCGTGCCCACCGACCTCAATCGGCTCATGGCAGCCGGTGAGCTCGACGTGAGTGTCGTGTCGGCGGTGGAGTATGCGCGTGATGCGACCAAGCTGTTGCTGCTTCCCGAAATCGGCATCACCAGTGATGGCCCCGTGCGCAGCGTGATGCTGTTCAGCAAGCGCGCCCCGCAGGACCTCGGCGGACGCCGTGTGGTGGTGAGCCGCAGCAGCATGACGTCGGTGGCGCTGCTCGAATTGCTCTTCGAACATGTGTGGCGCTGCCGTCCGGAATTTGTGCCGGGTGACGCCGAGATGTCGGACATCGCGCGCTTCGAGGACGAGCCACACGATGCCCGTCTCGTCATTGGCGATGCGGCGCTCAAGCTCTTCGACGACAGCACGCGTGGCGGCGCATGGGCCGAGCGCTATCCCTGGCGCGAGGATCTCGGCGCCGCGTGGAAAGCATGGACCGGGTTGCCGTTCGTGTTCGCCGTGTGGGTGGCGCGTCGTGCCACACCGGTGCACGAAGCGCTCTCCGCGCACGCGTCGCTCATCGCCTCGCGTGACTGGGGACTCGAGCATCTCGATGTGTTGTCGCAGCAGGCGTCGGAAGCGAGCGGCGTGCCGATCGAGGCGTGCGCCGAGTATTTCGCAGGACTCGACTACCGACTGTCGTACCCGCACCTCGCGGGGTTGACCGAGTTTTTCCGTCGGCTGGTGCTGGCGGGTCGCGTGCCCAATGGGACGCTGGCCTTCCTCCCCGCCGCCTGACCGCGTATCTGCCAGCAAAGAGTCGCCACTATGCGTGACCTGCTCGACTTCTACACGAATGCGCCCCTGCTGGAACTGGGCCTCGAAGCGGACCGCGTCCGTGAGGCCAAGCATCCGCACGGGATCGTGACGTACATCGTCGACCGCAACATCAACTACACGAACGTCTGTGTGGCGGACTGCGGCTTCTGCGCGTTCTATCGCCGACCGAAGCACGGGGAAGGGTACACCCTCTCCTACGAGCAGATCGGCGACAAGATCGAAGAGACCAAGGCACTCGGCGGTGTGCAGATCCTGATTCAGGGTGGGCACAACCCGTACATCCCGTTCGAGTGGTACCTGGACCTGATGCGCTACATCAAGCGGCATCATCCCATCCATATCCACGGCTTCTCGCCCAGCGAAGTGGATTTCTTCGCGACGCGTTTCCGCATGGATGCGCGTGACGTGATTCGCGAGCTCAAGGCGGCCGGCCTCGACTCCATCCCGGGCGGCGGCGGCGAGATTCTCGTGCAGCGCGTGCGCGACATCGCAGCGCCCAAGAAAGCCGGCGCCGATCGCTGGCTCGAGATCATGGAGCTCGCGCACAACGAGGGCATGAAGACGTCGGTGACGATGATGTACGGCATTGGCGAGACCCTGGCCGAACGTATCGAGCATCTCCAGCGCGTGCGCGAACTCCAGGCCCGCACCAATGGCTTCACCGCGTTCATCACGTGGCCGCTGCAGCCCGAGAATACGCCGGCCATGTCGCACATGCCCAAGACTGACGCGACCACGTATCTGCGCACGGTCGCCATTTCCCGCATCGTGCTCGACAACGTGCCCAATCTGCAGTCGAGCTGGGTGACGATGGGCATGAAGGTGGGGCAGATGGCGCTGCGTTTCGGATGCAACGACTTCGGTTCACTGATGATCGAGGAAAACGTGGTGTCGGCGGCCAACACCACGCACCGCACTACGACCAACGAACTGGATCGACTCATCGTCGATGCCGGCTTCACACCAGCACGTCGTCGTCAGGACTATTCGTTGCTCACGAGCGATCCGGTCGCGGCACCCGCAGTCGCCGCCGACGCATCGGCTGCCGCATGAACGCAGGTCGCACCATGCGGGTGGGTATCGGATACGACTCGCACCGTTTCGGTGAGGGGGGGCCGATGCGCCTGGGCGGCATCGACATCCCTGCGGATCGCCACTGTGCCGGTCACTCGGACGGCGACGCGATTTGTCACGCCATCACCGACGCCATCCTCGGCGCGGCCGGGCTGGGCGACATTGGCGAGATGTTTCCCGACACCGACGCGGCCAACAAGGGTAAGGACTCGGTGATCATGCTCGCCGCCGCCGTGGAGCGTTTGCATGCCGCGGGCTGGCGTGTGGGCAATGTGGACGTCACGGTCATCACCCAGCGTCCAAAGATCGGCCCCCATCGCGCGGCCATGCGCGAGCGACTGGCATCGGTGCTCGGCGTGGACAGCACGGAAGTCTTCGTGAAGGGTAAGACCAACGAAGGACTCGGGTGGATTGGTCGGGAAGAAGGGCTTGGCGTGATAGCCACCGCCTCCATCCTGCCCGTCGACACCGGCAGCATGTGACGCTGGCCGGAAGCGCTGCGCTCCGGGCACCACTCGTAACACCAAGGGAGCCCGGAACTCATGCGTGAACTGCTCGACTGGCTGTCGACGCTGCCCGATCCACTGCTGTATGGTGCGATCGTGCTGGCCGCGTTCGCCGAGAATGTGTTTCCCCCATTGCCGGCCGACACGGTGATCGCGCTGGGCGCCTTTGTGGCAGCCAGAGGCAACGGTACCGCGCTTGGCGTGTGGGCGGCCACCATGGTGGGCAACATTGGCGGCGCGATGTTCATGTACTGGATAGGCCATCGATTCGGGCTGCCGTGGCTGTCGCGGCGATTCCCGGCGCTGTTGCCGGCCGACGCCAGTGAGCGATTCGCTGAGCGCTTCAAGGCGCAGGGTATGCTGGCTGTCGTGGTAAGCCGTTTTCTGCCCGCCATTCGCGCGGTGGTGCCTCCGGTGGCCGGTGCGCTGGCTATTGGCGCGGTGCGCGCCGGTATCGCGATGACGCTGGCGTCTGGCGCTTGGTACGGCATCGTCTGCCTGCTGGCATTTCGCGCCGGCGAAAACGCAGACACACTCCTGGCCAGTGTGGCCGGGCAGCAGCGATTGATCGGCGGCATTGCGGTTGGCGTGGCGTTGGTGCTGCTGCTCGTGTGGTGGGTGTGGCGCCGCCGCAGACAGGCGGTGGCCGATGGCGGCGGCCGATGAGTGAGCGGAAGCCGGCTGACGCGCCGTCAATGCCGTCGGCCGAAGAATTGGCCGTCCGGCGCGGCTTTCACCTGCAAGCGTTCGAGGACGCGCTGCAGATCGAAGAAGGCGCGTCGCCGCGCACCGTCGAGGCCTACCGGCGCGATGTGATTCGCTGTGCGTCGCAGATGCGGGCCATGGGGATCACACAGGCCAAGGACATCACGCCCGCCGCACTGCGGGAGTTTGTCTACCACCTCAAGGATCTGGGGCTCGCCGGCAGCTCCATTCGCCGCAACATATCGGCGCTGCGCACGTGGTTTCGCATCATGGTGGCGGAGGGTCTGGTCACGGCCGATCCCACCGAGCGACTGGATACACCGCAGCGGTGGCGCACACTTCCAGAAGTGCTGTCGGTGGAGGAAGTCACGCGTCTGCTGGCCGCACCGGGTCTCGATGAACGGCTGGCATTTCGTGACCGCGCCATGTTGGAACTGGCATATGGTGCCGGCCTGCGTGTATCGGAGTGGATCGGGATGTCGGTAAAAGACGTGATGCTGGAAGACAGCCTGGTGCGGGTGCTGGGCAAGGGCAACAAGGAACGTCTGGTGCCCATTGGACGCAGTGCGATCGGTGCGGTGGCCGTGTACATGCGCGAGCTGCGGCCCGTGCTGGAGCGGGGCGGGGGCAAGGGCATCCTGTTCCTCAACGGCCGCGGCGCGCCCCTGTCGCGCATGGGGGCCTGGAAGCTCGTCCGCAAATACGTGGAGATGGCCGGCATCGAAAAGCCGGTGTCCCCGCACACGCTGCGCCATTCGTTTGCCACGCACCTGCTGGAGGGCGGGGCCGACCTGCGCGCCGTGCAGGAAATGCTGGGTCACGCCGATATCGCGACCACCCAGATCTACACCCACGTGGATCGTGAGTATCTTCGGAGTGTGCACCGCCAGTTTCACCCGCGCTCCTGAGCCAGCGGCCCAGCGCGCCAGCCCACGCCGTCATGCTGCTCGTCATCGACAACTACGACTCGTTCACGTACAACCTGGTGCAGTACTTCGGCGAGCTCGGCGAGCAGATCGAAGTGCACCGCAATGACGCGCTCACGGTGGATCAGGTGGGCGACATGGAGCCCGACGCGATCGTCGTGTCGCCCGGGCCGTGTTCTCCGCGCGAAGCCGGCATCTCGGTGGACGTGATCCGGCGCTATGGCGGCGAAATCCCGCTGCTGGGCGTATGCCTCGGCCACCAGGCGATCGGTGAAGCGTACGGCGGCGACGTGGTGCGCGCCTCGCGTGTCATGCACGGCAAGATGTCGCAGCTCGTGCACGACGGGACGGGACTGTTTGCCAATGTCCCGTCGCCGTTTGGCGTCATGCGGTACCACTCACTGGTGGTGAAGCGCGAAACCCTGCCGTCCGAGTTGATGGTGACCGCCGTCGCCACCGACGACGCGTCCGAGATTCACGCCCTGCAGCATCGCACCCATCCTGTGTGGGGCGTGCAATTCCATCCGGAGTCGATTCTCACCGAGCATGGCCGCACATTGCTCGTGAATTTTCTGACGATGGCGAGGACGGCGGTCCCGAGCCAACGATAGCGTTCTACGACCGCTCCTTCGGCGGGATCACGAGCGAGAGCAACACACTCGACACCAACACCACCGCGACCACGCCGAGCGACACGCCGATCCCGATCGGCCGGATCTCCGACACCAGCATCTTCACGCCCACGAACACCAGCACCACCGAGAGCCCGTACTTGAGCAGGTGGAACTTGGTGATGACGTTCGCGAGCACGAAGTACATCGAACGCAGGCCCAGAATGGCGAACACGTTCGACGTGTAGACCAGGAATGGATTCCGAGTCACGCCGAAAATGGCCGGGATCGAGTCCACAGCGAACACCACGTCGGTGGTTTCCACCAGCACGAGCACGACGAACAGGGGTGTCGCCATCAGGCGCACCGCTCCGCCGGGCGTCAGCGACTCCCGCACAAAGAAGTGCTCGCCGTGAAACCGCGTGGTGATGGGAATGACCCGCCGCACGAGACGAATGACGGGATTGGCCTCTGGCTCGATCTCCTCATTGCCGCCCATGGCCATGCGGATGCCGGTGATCACGAGGAACGCGCCGAAGATGTAGATGACCCAGTGGAACTGGGCGATCAGCACCGCACCGGCTCCGATCATGGCGCCACGCATGAGCAGCGCGCCCAGAATGCCCCAGAACAGCACCCGGTGCTGCAATTCAGCCGGGATGCGGAAATAACCGAAGATCAGGATGAAGACGAACAGGTTGTCCACCGACAGCGCCTGTTCGACCAGATAGCCGGCGTAGAACTCCAGCATCGACTGGCGGCCCATTTCATGGCCGATCCAGAGTCCGAACGACACGGCGAGCGAAATCCAGACCACGCTCCAGCCCAGTGCCTCCTTGACGGACACCGCATGCGCCTTGCGATTGAACACCCCGAGATCCAGCGCCAGGAGAAACAGCACCAGGGCGTTGAAGCCAATCCACCACGTTGTTGTCGGCATGCCTGCGGGAAGGGAGGTAACGGCCGGTCCTGTTTGCCTTCGTGGACCGAACGGCGTATCTTAGTTGGCGTGAAATTTGCTGCAACACTGACCCGATGCACCGGCACTCACCTCGGCGTGTGCCTCGGCTGATGCCCAGGCCAATGCCTGTCCTCGCGGTGATTCCGGCGCGCCTCGGCGCGACCAGGTTGCCCCGCAAGCCGCTTCGCCTCCTCGGAGGCGAACCCATCGTGGTCCGGGTCTACCAGCGTGTTGTGCAGCTGGGAGTCGCCGACCACTGTGTCGTCGCCACCGACCACGCCGAAGTGCAGGAAGCCTGCGCCCGTCACGGTATTCCGGTGGTGATGACCAGCGCCGAGCATCCCAGCGGCACCGATCGTGTCGCAGAAGTCGCCGCCCGCCCGGAATTTTCCAGTTTTGACGTTCTCCTCAATGTGCAAGGTGACGAGCCATTTGTCTCTGGGGAGGCCCTCGCCGGCGCGGTGGAGATTGTGACGTCCGGACTGGCACCCATCGGCACGGCAGCCGTCCCGGTGCCTGCGGACCACCTGCAGCGGCCGGATGTCGTGAAAGTGGTCTGCGCCGATGACCGTCGCGCCCTCTATTTTTCACGAGCGGCGATTCCGTTCCTGCGGGACACCGCCGACGCGGCGGTGCTCGCTCCGCTCGTCCGGCAACACGTGGGGGTCTATGCCTATGCGCGGCACGCGCTGCAGCAATGGGTCAGCTGGCCTCCACACCCTCTCGAGCTGATCGAACGGCTCGAGCAACTCCGGCCTCTCGCCCACGGTTTGTCGATCGGTGTGACCACCGTCGCAGCCACGGAAGGGGGCATTGATACCGAAGACGACCTGGTGCGCGCCAATGCGCATTGGGACGCCCTGCACGCCGCCAATCCGTCGGCGTATCACTCCGCATGATGCGGAAGTTGATGCGTCGACGTTCACGTTTTCTCGCGAGATCCCGCTGATGTCCACCATCCTCACCCCACCGGGTCAGGCGTCCGCCCCGAAGTACATCTTCGTGACCGGCGGTGTCGTGTCGTCACTGGGCAAGGGAATCGCCGCGGCTTCGCTCGGCCGCCTGCTCGTCGAGCGCGGCTTCCGCGTGACCATGATGAAGCTCGATCCCTACCTCAATGTGGATCCGGGCACCATGTCACCGTTCCAGCACGGCGAAGTATTCGTCACCGATGACGGCGCCGAAACCGACCTCGACCTCGGGCACTACGAGCGCTTCCTCGATCGCCCGCTGTCACAGGCCAACAACATCACGACGGGTCGCATCTACTCCAACGTGATCACCAAGGAACGCCGTGGTGAATACCTCGGCTCCACGGTGCAGGTGATTCCGCACATCACCGACGAGATCAAGAACGCCGTCAAGCGCATCGCGCCGGGCAACGATGTCGTGCTGGTCGAAATCGGTGGCACGGTGGGTGACATCGAGTCGTTGCCGTTCCTCGAGGCCATTCGCCAGTTCCGCCGCGAAGTGGGCAAGGAGAACGCGCTGTTCGTGCATCTCACGCTCGTGCCCTACATCGCTGCGGCAGGCGAGGTCAAGACCAAGCCCACGCAGCATTCCGTGCGCGAGCTCATGGAAATCGGTATTCAACCCGACTTCCTCATCTGCCGCAGCGAGAAGCCGCTGCAGGACGATGTAAAGCGCAAGATCGGTCTGTTCTGCAACGTGGACTTCGGTGCCGTCATCGAAAGCCCCGACGTGCCGACCATCTACGAGATCCCGCTGTCCTTCGAACAGCAGGGTTTTGCGGATCGCGTGATGGAGCGTCTGCGTCTCACCGCACCCACGCCCGACTTGTCGGCGTGGCGCAGCATGGTGCAGCGCGTGACCAATCCACGC
Source organism: Gemmatimonas sp. (assembly GCF_036405635.1). Classification (GTDB taxonomy): domain Bacteria; phylum Gemmatimonadota; class Gemmatimonadetes; order Gemmatimonadales; family Gemmatimonadaceae; genus Gemmatimonas. Next base: position 68,714 of record NZ_DASWXE010000112.1, read on the forward strand.
GAGCGCGTGCGTATCTGCGTGGTGGGCAAGTACACCGACTACATCGACAGCTACAAGAGCGTGCAGGAAGCGCTGATTCACGGCGGCATCGCGAACGATGTCGGCGTGGAACTCGCCTGGACCTCGAGCGACAACTTCACGTCGCCCGAAAAGGCTCGCGAGATTCTCTCGCAGTATCACGGCCTGCTGGTGCCGGGCGGATTCGGTGTGCGTGGTGTGGAAGGTATGATCGAAGCCATTCGTGCGGCGCGCGAGATGCAGTTGCCGTTCTTCGGCATCTGCCTCGGCATGCAGGTCGCCATCATCGAGTTCTCGCGCCATGTGCTCGGACTCGGCGACAGCCACTCGAGCGAGTTTGCCCCCGAGTGCAGCGACCCTGTCGTGTCGCTCATGGATTCGCAGCGCGAAGTCACCGACAAGGGCGGCACGATGCGCCTTGGTGCGTACCCGTGCCGTCTGCAGCGCGGTTCGCGCGCGGCCGAGATCTATGGACAGCCGGAAGTGAGCGAACGCCATCGTCACCGCTACGAGGTGTCCAATCGGTATCGCGAGCGATTCATCGAACAGGGCATGCGCCTCAGTGGTCTGTCGCCCGACGAAACGCTGGTCGAGATGATCGAGCTCCCCTCGCATCCCTGGTTCATCGGGTGCCAGTTCCATCCGGAACTGCAGTCGCGCCCGTTGCGTCCACATCCGTTGTTTGCGGGGTTCGTGGCCGCCGCCTCGCGTCGCCGTCGCGACGAAGCGGGCGGCCAGTCGACCGATGCCGTGTCCCCGCCGCTGGAGCACGTCGCGCAGTGAGCCCCGCTTCGCGGTTCCCCGCCGATCGCCTGTTCCTGATTGCTGGCCCCTGCCAGCTCGAGGATGATGCGCTCAATCTCCGCGTGGGAGAGACGTTGGCTCGCCTCGCGGAGAACGTACCGGGTGGCATCATCTACAAGGCGAGTTTCGACAAGGCCAATCGCTCCAATGTGGACGGCGTGCGTGGTCCCGGTCTCGATGCCGGACTCGCTGCGCTCGATCGCGTGCGTGCAGCGACAGGCTTGCCCATCCTCACCGATGTGCACGAAGCTTCGCAGTGCGCGGCGGCAGGGCAGGTGGTCGATGTGTTGCAAATTCCCGCGTTCCTCTGCCGTCAGACCGACCTGCTGCTCGCATCCGGTGCGACCGGCAAGGCGGTGAACGTGAAGAAGGGACAATGGATGCACCCCGAAGGCATGCGCGGCGCCATTCGTAAAGTGGAAGCGGGCGCGGCACTCGCCGGTCGTGAGGTGGGAGCATTGGCCGTGACCGAACGAGGCTCCTTCTTCGGCTACGGTGACCTCGTGGTCGACATGCGCACCTTTGCGCGCATGCGTGAAGCCTGCGGTGTGCCAGCCATCTTCGATGCGACGCACAGTGTACAGCGTCCGGGGCAGGGTGTTGGTGGTACCAGTGGTGGCGCGCGCGAATTCATCCCCTCGCTCACATTGGCCGCGGTGGCGGCTGGCGCGCAGGGCCTGTTCCTCGAGACGCATCCCGATCCCGATCGTGCGCCCAGTGACGGGCCGAACATGATGCCGCTCGACAAGTTGGGCGATCTGGTCGCGCGTGCCGTCGACATCTGGGACCGCGTCACGCGATGAGCACGAACGATCAGTTGCCGCCGCTGATGGTAGACGTCCCGCGCATCGATCCCGCGCTGGCGAAGCGCATTCGTCTCGTATGTTTCGATGTGGATGGGGTGCTCACCGACGGTGGCATCTATCTCGGCGCAGGCACAACGGACACGCGGGCACCTTTCGAACTCAAGCGCTACGACATCCAGGACGGACTTGGCACGGTGCTGCTGCGTGCGTGCGGTCTCGAACTCGCGATCATCACGGGTCGCGTGTCCGACAGTGTGGCGCAACGTGCCCGCGAACTGCAGATCGACACGTGCATTCAGGATCGTCACGCCAGAAAGCTGCCAGCGCTCAAGGCGTTGTGCGCTCAGCGCGGCATCGGTCTCGATGAGGTGGCATTCGTGGGAGACGACTTGCCCGACCTGTCGGTGATGCGCGTGGTGGGCTTGCCGGTGGCTGTGGGCAATGCCGTTCCCGAAGTACGCCGCGTCGCCCGTCTGCAGCTCACACGACATGGTGGGCATGGCGCCGTGCGTGAATTCACGGAGGCGCTGCTCGACGCACGCGGCGAATGGATCGACGCCCTGGAGCGCTACGTGCAGAGTCGCAGCACGCCAGTGGAAGAAACGGCCGGCGCGGGAACGAGTGCATGATCACGTCGGAGGCAGCCATCATTCTCGAACGCGGACGTCGCGTGCTCGGTCTCGAAGCCGACGCCCTGCGCGCATCGGAAGCCGCTCTGGGTGAAGAGTTCGTGCAGGCGGTGCACTTGCTGGCTGAATGCCGTGGCCGCGTGATCGTAGCCGGCGTGGGCAAGTCGGGGCTGGTCGCGCGCAAGATGGCCGCCACATTCACGTCCACCGGTACGCCGGCGATGTTTCTCCATCCGGTGGAGAGCGTACACGGTGACTTGGGCATCGTTGGACCGGACGATGTGGCCATCCTCATCTCCAAGAGTGGGGAAAGTGAGGAACTGCTTGGCCTGATCGAAGCGCTGGCCCGTTTGGGCGTACGCATGATCGCGATGACCGCGGTGGCGAGCTCGCGCCTGGCGCGTCACGCCACGGTCACGCTCGATCTCCTCGTGAAAGAGGAAGCTTGTCCGCACGATCTCGCCCCGACCACCAGCACCACGGTGACCATGGGACTCGGTGATGCGCTGGCGGTGGCCGTGCTGCAGCAGAAGGGCTTTCAGGCCGAGGACTTTGCCCGATTCCATCCCGGTGGTGCGCTGGGTCGTAAGCTGCTGACCCGGGTGCGGGATGTGATGGAGCAGACCAATCTGCCCACGCTGGACCGCGGCGCGACGATGCGGGAAGCCGTGGTGCTGCTTGCGGGCCGCCGGGGTATAGCAGTGGTGGTGGAACAGGAACGGGTGTCCGGGGTCGTCACCGCAGGCGACTTGTCGCGGCTGCTCCAGCGACAGGCGGACGTCCTGTCGATGCCAGTCGCATCGGTGATGACGGCCACGCCACGACTTGCAGTGGATCACGAACTGGGGAGTGCTGTAGTGCATCGCATGGAAACACATGGCATCATGGCAATGCCGGTCATCGACGCTGAAGAGCGTTTGGTGGGCGTCGTGCACCTGCATGACCTGATGCGCGCGGGAGCCGTGTGATGCTGGCATCGATGCATGCGATTTGGCGACCGCGGACTGCCCGGATAGCCTTGGCGTTGGCCGGTGCCCTGGTACTCGTCGGTGCAGCGTGCCCACGGGCTGGCAAGAAGCCAGCCAAGCCCGTCGCCGTGGCCAAGTCGGTACTGCCGGACTCCGCCGACCAGATCGGGTTCGGGACGCGCCTGGTGCTCACCGACAAGGGTGTGAACAAGGGCGAGTTGTTGGCTGACACGTCGTTCACCTACGACGATGGCACGCGCCTCGAAATGCGCCGGGTCAACCTCACGTTCTACAACTCGCTGGGTCTCAAGGACGGCGTCATGACATCGCGCGCCGGCACGTACAACATGCGCCTCTCGCGCATCGAAGCGCGCGGCGACGTGGTGGTGGTGCGTGAAGACGGCAAGCGCCTCACATCACAACAGCTTGTGTTCGACCAGGTGCGCAATCAGTTCTTCACCGACTCGGCCTTCGTGCTCAACGAACCGAACAAGGTATTCACCGGTGTCGGCTTCGAGTCCGACCCGAAGCTCACCAACTTCCGCTGCCTCAAGGAATGCAAGGGCGCGGCGCCGGTGCAGGTGCCGACACGGTGATTGCTCCCGCGTCGGTACGATTGCGTGCCGGTGCACGCCTGGTGCTGGTGGCGCTGCTCACCATCGGGGCTGGGTGCGGCGTGTTTGGTCGTGGCGGCTCCAGTACGCCCAAACCTGCGCCAACACAGACGCCAACGCCCACTCCACCGGGCGCGGTCGTCGCGCCTCCCCGTCCGGATTCGGCGCCGCCCAGCGTGCCGGTGCGCCCCGACTCCACGCCGCGCCCTACGCCGCCAACCGACTCTGCGGCCCGTGCCGACAGCTTGGCCAACGCCGTGGTTTCACCTGAAGAAGCCGCGCGAATCAAGGCCATTCGCGACAGTACGGCGCGCGTCGATTCCATTGCACGCGTCGCAGAAGCACGAAAGAAGGCGCGTCCGGCCAGCCGACCCTGCGTCATGGACTTCTCCGAGTCTCCGCCGGAAACGCGCCTGTTGTACAGCCGCGTGACCGATTCGATCTCCAACACCTTCATCGGTGGTGGATTCGTGGGGCACTGCCAGGGCGAGAACAATCGCATTCGCGCCGACAGCGCCGAGCAGTTCCAGGCACCCGGCATCGTGAATCTGTATGGCAACGTGATGTACGAAGAGCCGGGCAAGATGCAGATCCGGGCGTCGCACGCCACGTACTTCACGCGTGAGGGACGGCTGTATGCCGACGGCAATGTCACGGCCACGCAGTTGGCGACCGGCAGTAGTTTCTCCGGTCCGGCGATCGAGTACTACCGCGCCATGCCTGACCGTCCCGTGTCACGCATGATCGCGCCGACGCGATCCACCGCACGCCTCATCGAGAAGGACAGTCTCGGTCGCATGAGCACGCCCACCGTCATCGTGGCCAATCGGTTCGAAGACGCGGGCGACTCGCTGCTCATGGCGTGGGGTGACGTGATCATCGACCGCGACAAGCTCAATGGAAAATCCGATTCATCCTCCTTCGACAAGCTCAAGGAGACCGCGCGACTCGTGCGCGGCGCGCGTATCACCAACCGTGACACCGCGCAGAGCTTCGTACTGGTGGGTGACACGATCGACATGTACAGCACCAACCGGCAGCTCAATCGTGTGGTCGCGCTGCACAAGGGATCGGCGACGAACGACGACATGGTGCTTGATGCGGAGCGCATCGACCTGCGCCTCGAAGAGCAGTTGCTGAAGGACGCCTATGCCTTTGGGCCCGGGCGCGCCAAGGCGAAGACCCCCCAGCAGGACGTGGAGGCCGATTCGCTGCGCATCCGCCTGGAAGAAAAGCGAGTACGTGAGGTGCATGCGGTCGGCGGGGCCGTCGCCATCGGCACACCGGATTCCCTGCGCATCAAGACCACCGAGAAGGATGTGCTGCGCGGCGACAAGGTGTTCGCCTACTTCGACAGTACCCCGCGCGTCGGCGCCGATACGCTGCGCAAGACGCAGATCAGCGAGATTCGCGCACTCGGTAACGCAAGCTCCCTCTTTCACATGGCCAACAGCCGGGGCAGGGAAGCACCGCCCGGCATCAACTACGTTCGCGGCGCGCGCATCTTTGTCAACTTCGACACCGGTTCCGTCCGTACCGTGCGAGTAGATTCCGCCGCATCGGGTCTGTATCTCGAACCCGAGCCCGATAGTCTATCTGACAGCACCCGCAAAGCAGACAGCACCCGGCGCGCCCCCACCCGGGGACGACCTCCGGGCACTCCCCCTGATACGGTGGCGCCCGTGTCTCCTGCGAATCCCGCTGCACCTCCCGGGAAGCGCGATCGGGCACCGACGGTTTCATTGTCGTTCCTTCCGCAGCAACGCTTCACCGCACTCCAGCGACGTCCATGAGCGATCCCGAAACCCCATCACCGTACGCCCCGCCCGCCGACGCCCTGTCGCTGGTGGAGCGCGCCGTGCATGGCGATCGTTCGCTCGCCATCGCACTCGAGGGCATCATCGACGGAGCGTCCGATGCGGGCGCGACGCCGTTGCACCATGTGGTGACCCGCTTCATCGCGCGGCATCCCGACGAGCAGCGGCTGGCGCCCGATGAAGTCCGGCAGCATCTGGCGGCCTCCGTGCTGCCGCGCCTCGCTGGCGCTCAGGTGATCGAGCCGTGGGAATCCGGCACCGATCCGGATGGCCAGGTCCGACTTCGGCCCGCTATCTGGGAAGCCATCGCCCCGCGCCGCGCGGACATCGCGGCGCAGCTCCGCCAGACCGGTGAGCACCGTCGCCCCGCGCCAGCGCCTGCGGCCCCTCAGCCAGCCCCTGCCGCTGCGCGGCGTGGACCGATCGAACAGGGATCCATTCTCAGCGCCGAAGGTCTCGTCAAAGTCTACCGCGGCCGCAAAGTCGTGAACGACGTGGCACTTCGCGTGGCGCAGGGCGAAATCGTGGGATTGCTCGGCCCAAACGGTGCCGGCAAGACCACCACGTTCTACATGCTGGTCGGACTCATCGAGCCACAGCTCGGCCGCATTCGCCTGGACGGGAAGGACATCACCAAGATGCCCATGTACCAGCGCGCCAGGCAGGGTATAGGCTACCTCTCCCAGGAGCCGTCCATCTTCCGCAAGCTCACCGTGGAAGAGAACATTCTGGCCATCCTCGAAACGCTCCCCCTCTCGAAAGAGGAGCGGGCCAAGCGGCTCGAGTCGCTGCTCGATGAACTCAAGATCAAGCACCTGCGCAAGAGCCGGGCGTATCAACTCTCCGGTGGCGAGCGCCGTCGCCTCGAGATCACCCGGGCCCTGGTGACCGAACCCAAGTTCATGATGCTCGACGAACCGTTCGCCGGCGTCGATCCCATCGCGGTGCACGACATTCAATCCATCGTGGCGGACCTCCGGACGCGCGGCATCGGCGTGCTGATTTCGGACCACAACGTCGAACAGACGCTGGATATCGTCGATCGCGCCTACATCATGTTCGAGGGTCAGGTGAAGGTCTCTGGCACGGTGCGCGAACTCGTGTTCGACGAAGCCGTCGCCAAGGACTATCTTGGTCCCACGCTCTCGGCGCGCCTCCGGGCGCGATTCGACGAGAGCGAGGAATCGGTCGAGAGCTCCGAGGAGGTGCTCACCGCATGAGGACAGGCCTGCAGCAGACCACCGGACTCCGTCAGGAGCTCAAGGTCAATCCACGCCTGTACCAGGCGATGGATCTGCTGTATATGCCCCTCCTCGACCTGCAGCAGCACCTCAAGCAGGAGCTGCTGACCAATCCCTTCCTCGAGCTCGTCGAGCCGGAAGAGGATGACGACGAATCGCCTGAGGCCGAAGAGGCCTCCGAAGCACAGGACCTCACGGAGCCGGAAGCGGTCGCCGAGCCGGAGCCCGAAAAGACGGGCGACGATGACGTGGACTGGGAAGCCGTCCTTCTCGATGGCTTCGAGACCGGGGGCCAGCGCGAAGAGCATGAACAGCAGGAGTGGTACGAGCCGGTCACAGTCGCCAGCCGCGACTTGGCCGATCACCTGACGGAACAGCTCTCCCTGCTCGAACTCTCACCGCGTCAGGCGTTCCTCGCTGAGGAGTTCGTCGGCAACATCAACGACGACGGCTACCTCGCCTGCTCGCTCGAAGAGATTCGTCATGGCGCCAACGAGGTGTTGCGACGCGAAGCCGAAGAGCGCGAGATCGAAGGTGATGTGCCGGAGTTCAGTGAAGACGAAGTCGAGACCCTGCTGCACATCATCCAGGAGCTCGACCCACCAGGCGTGGGCGCGCGCAACCTGCGTGAATGCCTCATGCTGCAGCTCCGCGCGGACGGGCAAGCCGAGTCGCTTGCCGCACGCCTGGTCGTCGAGGCGTTCGACGAACTCATTGCGCGTCGCTGGGGCGAAGTGGCCAAGCGATTCGGTATCAGCCCGCAGGCCGTGCAAGCGGCCGCCGATGAAATCGCCAAGCTCGATCCCAAGCCGGGTCTGCGCTTCAGCGCGGGTAGCGACAACTACGTCATTCCCGACATGGTCGTCGAGAAAATCGATGGTCACTACCACATCTTCCTGAACGACGGCAATCTCCCGCGCCTCAAGCTTTCGCGCACCTATCAGGAGATCGCCCGCGACAAGAAGCGCTTCGACACCGAGAGCAAGGATTTCATCGCCAGCAAGCTCAACTCGGCCAACTGGATGATCCAGGCGATCGAGCAGCGGCGGCAGACGATGCTCAAGGTCATGCACTACATCGTCGACCGGCAGCGCGACTTCTTCGAACGTGGTGTGCAGGGGCTCCGTCCACTCACGTTGCGTGAAGTGGCGGAAGCGGTGGGTATGCACGAATCCACCGTGAGCCGTGTGACAAACGAGAAGTTCGTGCAGACACCGCGCGGTGTGTTGCCGCTCAAGTTCTTCTTCTCCAGCGGCTTGTCCACGGCGGACGGCGACGATGTGTCCGCACGCGGCATCAAGGATCAGATCGAGAAGCTCGTGTCGGGTGAGGATCCGCGAAATCCACTCACGGACCAGGCAATCGTCGAGATCCTGCAGGAAACCGGTGTGCAGATTGCGCGACGCACGGTGGCCAAGTACCGTGACCAACTCGGCGTGCTGCCAGCGCGCATGCGCAAGCGCGTCTAAGCGCCGCGTCGCTCCTTCACCTGCGCTCGTTTCTCCACGACATGGCCGCCAGCACCACACCTCAGCACTCCGAAAACGAACGTCTCGTGCGCCGCATCGGACGCGCACCCGTCGACGTCAGTGTGCTGGTGCCGGCGAAGGACGAAGCGGGGAACCTCGCGTTGTTCGTCGAACTGTGCGATGCGATGATCCGCACGCAGTCGGCACGCTACGAAGTCATTGTGGTGGACGATGGGTCCACCGATGGGAGTTGGGCGCTGCTGCAGGAGCTGCGTGAGCGCTACGACTTCCTGCACCCCGTACGCCACCGCGCGCAGCGCGGCATCGCGGAGGCGCTGCGCTCCGGATACTTGCATGCCGCTGGTCGAGTGCTGGTGTTCTATCCCGCCGACCTGCAGTTCAAGCCGGAAGACATCCCGAGCCTCGTCAATCCGATTCTCGCCGGCGAATCGGACATGGTCACGGGCTTCAAGCAGGGCAAGTACGAGAAGGCGTTCGTGTCGCGCATTTACAACGGCTTGAGCCGCTCACTGTTCGACATCCCGGTGCGGGATCTCAACAATGTGAAGGCCTACACGCGTGACATCATGGCCGCGCTGCCCATGCGCCCCGATTTCCATCGCTACATGATCGTGATGGCCGCGGCGCAGGGATTCACGGTCACCGAAGTGCCCATCCCGCTCTATGCGCGGCACTCCGGTCGCTCCAAGTTCGGCCTCTCGCGCATCCCCGTCGGTGTGCTCGACATGGTCGCCGTGTGGTTCGAGCTCCGCTTCGGCCAGAAGCCGTTGCTCGCATTCGGCATGCTGGGCGTGGCGCTCTTTGCCCTCGGCGTGCTGTCCGGATTCGGCGCACTGGCCTGGCTGGCCGTTACCGGGCAGGGCCAGCGCTGGGTGTGGACGGTCATTCAGACCTGCCTCATTCTCGGCTCGGTTTTCTTCGCCACCGGCCTGCTCGGCGAGCAGATCGCACAGCAAAGATCGGAAGTGCGCGAACTGCGCCGCGAACTCGACGACATCGGGTCTGATATCAACGAGCAGCTGGACCATCGCCGCGGCGTCTCGTCGCGCGACTGACCACCTTCACGGCTTTGGCTGCGGTGTCCGGATCGCCGCGCGTCCTCTTTGTCACGCACAATGCGCCGCGCCATGTAGGCGACGCCGCGGGATCGTTTGTGCTCCGTCTCGCGCATGCCCTGCAACAGCGCGGCGCGCACGTCGACATCCTCGCACCGGGTGCGGCGGACCTCTCCACACGCGAGATACTTGAAGGCGTGACGATCACGAGGGTGCGCTACGATGATGATGCGCACATGACGCTCGCCTACGAAGGCAACATGGCCGAACTGGTGCGCGCCTCGTGGCGTGGCAAGCGGTCATTGCTGCAGCTCATGGTGGCCCTGCGTCGCGCCACCACAAAGGCGTTGCAGGACGCGCGGCGCGCCGGTGTACCGTACGACATTGTGCACGCCCATTGGTGGTTCCCATCGGCGTTGTCATTGTGGCGTCTGCGTTCGCGCACCACGCCCGGGACGCCCTTGGTGATCACCATGCACGGTTCTGATGTGCGCCTTGCCGAAAGCACGAAGCCAGCGCATGCAATCATGCGCGCCGTGCTGGGTGAGGCTTCGGTGTGCACCGCGGTATCAACGTGGCTTGCCGAAACAGCACAGCGCATCGCCGGCACGCCAGTCTTGGTGTCACCCATGCCTGTGGACATGCGCCTGTTTGGCGAAGCCACGGCGGACGAAAATGCGACCGTTCGCCACGGTGTGTTGTTCGTAGGCCGCCTCAATGCCCAGAAAGGCATTGCCGATCTTATCACCGCGATGGCGCGCCCGGCACTTGCCGGCGTTCCATTGCATGTCGTTGGCGAAGGGCCCGATCGCGAAGCGCTGGAGGCGCAGGCACACGCGCTCGATGTCGCCGATCGCATCACCTGGCATCGCGTGCTGTCGCAGTCGGCTCTGGTGCCCCTGTATCGTGCGGCCCAGGTGGTGGCGATGCCATCACGTGGGGAAGGTCTCGGACTCGTGGCCGTTGAAGCGCAGCTGTGCCGCACGCCCGTCGTCGCCTATGCCGACGGTGGACTGCCAGATGTGGTACGTCCCGATCACGGCGGCACCTTGGTGCCGACCGGTGATATCGACGCGCTGGCGGCGGGCCTGGCGCGCGTGATTTCCAGCAACGAAAGCGCCCGATCGCTCGGCGCTCAGGCGCGTGAAGACATGCTGGCGCGCTTCACACCCGAAGCGGTATCCGCGCGTTACCTCGATCACTATCAGGAAGCTGCCCGGCGTACGCCGCCCACGGGGCGCGCATGAGTGGCATCGTATGGTGGCTGCGGCGGCCTGTTGTTCGTGCGGTGCTGCTCTCTATCAGCTTCGGCTACATCGCCTGGGCATTGGCGGGTCAATGGCAGGCGATGCGCGAGGCCGCACGCGACATCTCCATCGACTGGACCTGGATCGGCCTTGCCACCGCGATCGTACTTGCCACCTATGCCGCCCTCATCCAGAGCTGGCGCATGCTGTTGGCGGGATGGGGCGGGGCACTGCCGTATCCGGAGGCCGTCCGCATCTGGACCATTGCCAATCTCGGGCGCTGGATCCCGGGCAAGGTCTGGAGCGTCGGGGCGCTGGGCGTGCTCGCGGCAGACGCTGGCGTTTCAGGGACCGCCGCCGCTGGCGCCGCACTGCTCGGAACGGCACTCAATATCGGAGCGGGCTTCGCGGTGGTGGTGCTGAGCGGTGCACGCGGACTCGACGCGCTCGGGCGCGGTATGGGCAACATCGCCACACTGCTCGCCCTGCTGTTCCTGATTGGCGTGATCGCGCTGCCGTGGCTGTTGCCGCCGATGCTGGATCGTTTTGCCCGCTGGCGCGGACTACCACCGGTAGCACGCCACATCAGCGCGGGCACGCTCTGGATCGCGACCGCAATCAATGCTGCCTCATGGGTCGGATATGGAATGGCATTTGCCGCCTTTGCCCGTGGTGTCACACCCTCCGTCAGTAGCAATCCGGCGGTGTTCATCGCAGTTTTCTCGGCTTCCTATCTCGTGGGCTACCTGGTGCTTTTTGCACCCGGTGGACTCGGATTCCGGGAGTTCGCGCTGGTCGCTCTCCTCGTCGCGCTTGGCGCGGCAGGCAATGGTGACGCCGTGATACTCAGTGTGACCTCGCGGGTATGGTTGACTATCCTCGAAGTGCTCCCGGGCATTGTCAGCCTGATCGCCCTGTCGCCGACCCAGCGCACAGGACTTCGCCGATCGGGTTGAGCTGTTCACATCGACCGCATACATGGCTCGAACTGACGCCCCCCAGACAGCAACCACGCCGCGCCACCCGTTCGCCATCGCGGCGATCGTCAGCGCCATCGCCACTCTGTTGCTGGCATGGCCCGCGCTCGGCGGAGCGTTCCTCGTCAATCCGAACTCCGACCAGTACATCGCCGGCTACTCGTTTCGTGAGTTTGCCGCCCGGTCACTGAGAGAGGGCAACGGATTCCCGCTCTGGAACCCGTTCCAGTTCGGGGGCATGCCGTACGTCGCCGCCATGCACGGCGACATCTTCTACCCGACCTTCATTCTTCGGATGATCCTGCCCACCGACGTCGCCATGACGTGGGGCTTCATCATCCACATGATGCTGGCCGGCGTGTTCACGTATGGTTTCCTGCGTGCGGCGGGTGTGCGATTTCACGCCGCCTGCATCGGCGCGGTCGCTTACCTGCTGAGCGGGGCGATGGCCTCGTATGCGTCGCCCGGCCACGATGGCAAGCTGTTCGTCAGTTCGCTGTTGCCCGCTGCGCTTTGGGCGCTCACGCTGGGGATGCGAGACGGACGCCGCGCGGCCTGGGGCGCACTCGCCGTCGTCGTTGGCCTGGGCGTGCTGTCACCGCACCCGCAGCTGCTCCAGTACATGCTGCTCACGACCGGCGCCTACGCTTTGTGGCTGGCACTCAAGCCGCAGACCGTGATCACCGAGGACGGCCCCGTGGCTGACGCCACGCCGCGGTTTCCCCGTCTCGGTCTCGCCTTGGGAGCGGTGCTCCTCGGCGGCATCATGGGTGCGATTCAGTACCTGCCGGTCCGGGAGTACGTGTCCTGGTCGCCACGCGCTGGTGGAAAGGGATACGACTACGCCACGAGTTTTTCGTTCCCGCTCGAGGAAACGATCAACATGTACCTCCCCCAGTTCTCCGGCATTCTGGACAACTACTGGGGACGCAATGGCATTCACTTTCACAGCGAGTACGTCGGGGCCAGCGTGCTGGTGCTGGCCTTCCTCGCCTTCGGCGGCGGCCTCCTGAACCGGCACCGTTCGCACGCCTGGTTCTGGCTCGGCGCGCTGGTGGTTTCCCTGTTCTGGGCATGGGGTGGCAACACGCCGTTCTACCATCTGGTGTACGCGGTCGTCCCGGGGTCCAAGTTCTTCCGAGCTCCCAGCACCATCCTGTACGTAAGTGCGTTCGCGTTTTCGGTGCTGGCGGCGTTCGGGGCCGAGCGGGCCATCGCGGGCAAGACCTCGGTACGGTACATGCTTGGCTGGTCGACATTCGCATTGCTGGTGGCCGTGCTGGCCACCACGGGTGGACTCACCAATTTTGCGATGTCGCTGCTGGGGGATGCGCGGGGAGAGGTGATTCTGGCCAACGCCACCGATGTGGTGGTTGGCGCGTGGCGTTCCGCGCTGGCCGTGATCGCCACACTGGCCCTGCTGTTCGGAGTCTCCCGCAACAAGCTCACGCCCACCCTTGGCGGTTGGCTGCTGGTGGGCGTCGTCGCGCTCGACCTCTGGAGCATCGAGCGGCTGTACTGGCGCTTCTCGGCACCGGCCAGTGAGCTCTATGCGGAGGACGATGTCATCCGCTACCTCAAGAAGCTGGATGCCCCCGGGCGGGTGATCGCGCTGCCATTGGGCGACAACATGGCGCCGCACGACCCGTTCCTGGTGGGCGACGCCCTGATGCACCACGGTGTGCGCGGGGTGCTGGGGTATCACGGAAACGAACTCGGCCGTTTCCAGGAACTCTACGCAAAGAACGAAGGCTACCAGTCGGTGGCCAATCCGAACTTCTGGTCGCTGACCAACTCCCGGTTTTTCTACACCAACACCCCGGGACTGCCGTTCCCAGGATCGCGCCTCGTGGCTGGTCCGGTGCGCAACGCCGCCGGCACCATGACCTATCTGTACGAGCTACCCGGCGATCATCCCGCCGCGTGGGTCACGCCGATGAAGGTCAAGCTGGATGATCCGACCACCAAGGCGACGCTGCTCAATCCCAATTTCGACGTGCGCCGGGTAGCGATCTTTGACACGGCGGCCGTGATCGAATCCCAGCCGGTGAACTCGCCGTTGCCGGAGCCGGTGACGTTTGGAGTGCAGGTGGACCGCTACGAACCGGGCGCCATCGACCTTACGCTCGAGGGGCCGGCACCGGCCGGTAGCGCGCTCGTCGTCTCGGAGAATTTCTATCCGGGCTGGCAGGCCACGGTGGACGGGAAGGCGACGCCGACCAACCGAGCCGACTTCACATTGATCGGCGTGGAACTGCCGGCCGGTGCGAAGAAGGTGCAGCTCCGCTTCGACAGCGCGCCATATCACACGGGCCAACTGCTGACGCTGCTGGCGCTTGGCGCCGCCGTGCTGTGGTGGGTCATCGGGTCCGTGCTTGATCGTCGAGGACACGCATGAGCCGAATGAAGACGCCGGCCCGCGGCGCCCTCCGGGGTGAAGAGCGCGGGGTGGTCATTGTGCCGACCTACAATGAGAGCGAAAACGTCACCCGCATTGTGCCACGGATTCTCGATCAGGATCCGCGACTCGAGGTGCTGGTGGTGGACGACAACTCCCCAGACGGTACGGGTCAGCTGGCTGACGAGCTCGCCGCGGACAATCCTCGGGTTCATGTGCTGCATCGACCGGGGAAGGAGGGGTTGGGACGTGCCTACCTCGCCGGTTTCGCCTGGGCATTGGCGCGGGACTACACGTACATCTTTGAGATGGACGCTGATTTCTCGCACGATCCGATGCATCTGCAGGAGTTCCTCGCGGCCGTGCGCGACGCCGACCTTGTACTGGGATCCCGGTATCGGGACGGGAAGGTGACCGTCGTGAACTGGCCGATGACCCGTCTGATGCTCTCCTACGGTGCCAACATCTATGCCCGCGCCGTCACCGGCATGCGGCTCGGCGACGGCACGGGCGGCTTCAAGTGCTTCCGGCGGGAAGTTCTGCAGGCCATTCCGTTGGATCAGGTCAAGTCCAATGGGTACGCCTTCCAGATCGAGATGAGTTTCCGGGCCTGGAAGAAGGGCTTCCGCATTGCCGAGATCCCGATCGTTTTCCACGACCGGACAGAGGGCGAGTCCAAGATGTCCAAGCGCATCGTCCGGGAGGCGATCTGGATGGTGTGGCGGCTGCGTTGGTGGGCCATGACGGGGCGCCTGTGAGCAAGACTGACGCGATGGACGCATCTGCCGAACAAGTCACACTGACCGAACGCCTCCGTGGATTGCCGTTCGTCAAGATGACTGGGTCGGGCAACGATTTTGTGTTCTTTGATGGTCGGACGACCCCTATCGACCTTGTGACATCACCTGAGGCGATTAAGTCCATCTGCAATCGCTACAACGGGATAGGCGCAGACGGGTTGGTCGTCCTGGAGCCACTGTCGCACGATGCGGATGTGCGGGTGCACTACTACAACAGCGACGGCACGCCTGCCGATTTGTGTGGCAACGCCACGCTGTGCTCGACTGCGCTCAGCGCACGCTGGGGGCTGGCCGACGCCTCCGGCATGCGACTTTCCACGGGTGCCGGACTCATCAATAGCAGACTGGATCACCTTCCGGCCATTTCGTTGCAGCCCGTCACTGATATCCGCGAAGAGATCGGGGTGCCCATCGAGATGACCCAGGGCAACCGCGTGGGGTTTGCTGTCGCCGGCATCCCGCACCTGGTCATTCTCTGCGACGACGCTGACGCGGTGGATGTGGCAGGGGCAGGTCCGTCGCTCCGTTGGCATCCCTCCACAGGTGCTGCGGGCGCCAATGTGAACTGGGTATCTCCTCGGGCTGACGGCAGCTGGCGTTACCGCACTTTCGAGCGCGGCGTGGAGGGCGAGACCTTGGCTTGTGGAACCGGAGCGGTGGCGACTGCGGTGCTGCTTTCGGCCTGGGGCCTCTCCACGGAGCCCAGCACAACCATCCGCACCAGTTCGGGCCGGGATGTGGAGGTGTCGCTGGAGACGCTGTCGGAGGCCGGCGTACGGGGTTTCCGGCCCACATTGCGCGGTGAAGGGCGTGTGGTCTTTGAAGGGAGTATCGTGGCTTTGTAGCAGGCAGACACTGCGCCGGCAGGACCAGGACGTGATCACATTGCACAGTGGTCACGTCCTTTTTTTTTCAACAAAACAAGAAGGAATCACAGCACTCAAAAAACGTCGTGGGAAATGTGGACAGGTGGACAGATCGACCATTCGTGAGAGATACGCGTCACCCGAGGTGAGAGGATTGGACATAAAACGTTGCGGCAGAACAGATTACGCGCATCATCCACAATTACAGGGGATTTCCACTTCCGGGTTTCCCACAGTTATCCACCACACAAAGTTTACATAACATGTATTATGCGCATTTGTATGATTCGAATGAGACAATGCACTGCCCAGTTGCTGTCACGATAGATGCCTCTTACTGGCCGTTCGTGGCCAAACAAAAAGGGCGATCTGGATAAACCAGATCGCCCCATTCTTGTGATGCCGCGAACCTTACTTCTTCGCCGCCAGTTCGCCCAAACGAATGTTGGCTTCCTGCTGGACCGGCTGGCCGTCCAACTGCGCCAGCGCTTCCCACAGCTTGCGCGACTCATCCACCTTGCCGGCGGCCATCAGGCTGCGAGCCTGCGACGCTTCGAACGCGTACTTCTCAGCCTCGAACGGCGTCGCCACCGCAGCCTTACCGTAGTGCTCGGCAGCCTTCGTCATGTCGCCCTTCATCTCATAACCACCAGCGATCAGCGACTCCAGGCTCGCCTTGAACTCGGTATTCGAGCTCCCCAGCGCCTTCTCCAGCACCTTGATGCCGTCGTCGTACTTCTTCTGCTCGTACAGGACCTGCGCCAGAAGCACAGCGGCCTGCTGACCCGACGATGTGCTGGGATACTGGCTGGTGACCTTCTCCAGTGCTTTCTGCGCCACGTCCAACCGACCCTGCGCGAACGGCGTCTGCGCCTCGTACAGTGCCGCCGACGCCTTCTCGCGCTTCGACTCCGCCATGTTCCGGTAGACGAAGATCGACGCCGTCACCACGGCTGCCGCACCGATCACATAGACGATCGGCTTGGAGTTCGCCTGGAACCAGTTGGCGACCGTTTCCATCGGATCGTCACCGGCGTGCGTTGGGGTGCTCGTAGTACGGGGCGCCTGGGCCATACGTAAATGCCAGCGGTAGAAGGTTCGGACGTCCACGATGCCGAAACACAGGCTTTTCGTGGGTAGTCAGATAAGATAGCTGATTCTTCGACACAACGAAGTGCCCCCGAGAGGATTCGAACCTCCGGCCAACAGTTTAGGAAACTGCTGCTCTATCCAACTGAGCTACGGGGGCCAATCACCGCACAATCTATTTGGCAGGGCCTTTGGCGTCACCCGGCGTCCAATACCTCAGTACGCCAGCACACTGTGCACCGGCCGATCACCGAGTGCGACCCGGCCACCCAGAAACCCGAGCTCGATGGCGACCGCGATGGCCGTCACCTCACCGCCGAGCCGTTCCACGAGCCGACTCGCCGCAGCCGCCGTGCCGCCGGTAGCCAGGACATCATCGACCACCAGGACACGCTTCACGCCGCCCGCCTGTTGGGTGTTTGCGGCTTCGACCAGCGCATCCACGTGCATCTCGAGCACGTCCTGGCGGTACTCGAGCGAGTAGGCCTCCTGCTCCGATCGCCATGGCAGCTTGCCTGGTTTGCGGGCAGGCGCGAACGGCACGCCAAGTGCCATTGCGACCGGGACCCCGAATAGAAAGCCTCGGCTTTCGATCCCCACCACATGGGTGATCGCGCGCCCGCGAAATGGGTCAGCGAGCGCGGCAATGACGTCGGCGAAGAGCGCCGGGTCCGCCAACACTGGCGTAATGTCCTTGAAGAGGATGCCCGGCGAGGGAAAGTCCGGCACATCCCGAATGGTCTTTTCGAGGCGCTGCTGCAGAGTCATGTGGGGAAGCTAGCGCTGCGACTCCTGTCCCGCCCTCTACGCTGAGGCTTCGATCTGCGGCAGTTCAGCTCAGCTGAGCTTCACGCCCAACAACGCGGCCAACGCCGCTACCAGTGCGGCGGCATCACCCATGCGGGGCTCGTAGCCGGGCAACGGCAGCTCACCGGCACGCACTCGGCCGGCCAGCAGTTCGAGCGCATGGGCGGCCGCTTCAGCGTTCTCGTCGCGGCGGGCGACCTGGGCACCGAGGCCACTCACGCGAAGCGCCGACTGTCCGCGCGGCGTGAACAACGGCTGACGAACCGGCATGATGTCCACCATGTCGTCGTCGCTCCACACGGGCAACGGTTCAGGTTGAGCGGGCTCCGCGAACAGCGCGGACGGCTCGGTGCTCTGAACCGGAGCGAGCGCTTCGAGTTGATGCGCCATGGCGTCGAGCTCGCTGGCTGCCTGCGCCAACGGCCAATCTTCCGCGTCCGCCGCATCGGATGGTTCGTCGATGGCAATGAACGGCTCGGCCAACGCTTCCACGAATGGTGTGGCAGGCGCCTCCAGTTGCTCGGCCTCCTGCACGACCTTGGCTTCGACCCGTGCCGAATCGGCAGCGACCGTACTGCTTGGCGTCTTCGCGGCGACCACTGGCGAATCAACCGGCGTGAAGAGTGCCGCAATCCGCTCGGCCCGGCTGAGTGGCTTTGGGGGAAGCTCTGACTGCGCCGGTTCGTCATCCTGCACCAGCGTCGGTTCCGTATCCGCGGGAGCGGTGGCCTCAACGTACGCGGCTTCTTCGGGTTCTTCACTGATCGCCGGCATGGCCATCGCCGGCGTCGTGGACAGAAACGCGTCGATCCAGGGCAGTGAATCGTCGGTGCTCTCCTGCTCCGCAAGAGGAGCCCCCCCCTGCTCCACCACCGTGACCGCTTCCTCTTCCACCCCGAACAACGACTCCACGCCCACTGGGGTTGGACTCGTGGGCATTGATGCCATCAGGCCGGCCGGCTGGACGAGTGCGGCGGGTCGATGAGTGCGCCATGCCGCCGGCACGTACGGCGCGGCCAGTCGAGCCGATCCCTGACTCGCGTTACCTCCCGCAACCGGGGCGGCGTAGGGCGGCAGAGCGGCGGGTGACGGCAGCGAGGATCCCATCTCGGGATTCAATGGCACGGCAGGCGTGGACATGGCGAACTCTATGATGACTCGGGGTGTGGCGAACACCTCTGCCATCAGTGAAGAACACTGTCAGCAGAAAGGCGAAAATGACCGGCAACCAGGCGAGGCGCAAACCTTCAGCGCGGGAAACCGGCGATGGCCGGTCAGCCCGGCCATCCTCCCGCCCCAATCAAGGGGACGAAGCGGACCGGTGTGATGTCACGGCGCTCCAGCCTCCCCCCCTTCTTGGTGAACACGGTCAGCATCTGTTCTTCCTTCGTTCCTACAGGAATGAGCAACCGGCCACCCTCCGCCAGCTGCTCATCGAGGGCCGGCGGCACATGCGGAGCCCCGGCACTGA
>NZ_DASWXE010000113.1:0-5529 GCF_036405635.1 Gemmatimonas sp.
TTGCCGCGGCCCGATTCGCCATAGACGAACAGCGGGTTGTACGCCTGTCCCGGCGCTTCGGCCACCGCGCGGGCGGCCGACGTCGCGAGACGATTGGACGCACCCACCACAAATGTTTCGAAGCGCAGCTTCCGGTCCACAGCGGACGTCATGCCGCCGCTCCCGCCGCACGGCTCACCGACTCCGTCACCGACGCGTCGAAGCCGGCCGCAATGGCCGGTACGTGCAGCGGTGTCCGCATGGCCGCAGCAGCGCGCTGGCCGGCGGGCGTGCCGTCATCCGCACCGAGGCGGCGCAACACGCGCATGCCCAGTGACCGCAGCGTATCGAACACGCCGGTGCCGGTGAGGGCATCGGCCGCATATTCAGGCACAGCGCGGAAGTTCAGCGCCACCGACAGCTCGGCCACGCTCGCGGCAAGCGACGACGGCAGATCCTGCTTGTTGTACTGCATGACGATGGGCAGGTCGCGCGCATCGACGCCGTGTTCGGCGAGGTTGGCATGCATGTCCTGCAGGCTCTCGATGTTGTCTTCCCACCGATGACGCTGACTGTCGGCCACGAACGCCACACCGTCAGCCCCCTGCAACACGAGCTGGCGAATGGCGCGGTAGTACGGCTGCCCCGGCACCGTGTACAGCTGAAAGCGCACGCGATAGGCGCCCACCGTGCCAAGGTCCACCGGCAGGTAGTCAAAGAAGAGCGTGCGGTCGCGACGGGTGGCGAGGGACGTGAGCGAGCCCACCTGCCCGCTCGGCAACGCCGAATGCAGGTAGGTGAGATTGGTTGTCTTTCCGGACCGACCGGGCCCGTAGTACACCAGTTTGCAGGTGATCAGCCGTGTGGCGTGATCGACAATGGGCATGCGCCCGCTCCTCTTCGCGTGGCAAGAGTCTGACGCCTGAACGACGACCGCGGATCGCTTACGGCTGCAGCAGCGTCTGCAACCGGGTGGCGAGCGAGATGGCCTCGCGCACCCGATGAGCATCCACCACCGGTACCGTCGCATCGAGCGCAGCGGCCCAATGCACGATCGCGGACGACAGGTCGCCCCGACGGGCGCAGTCGTCTCCCAGTCGTTGCAGCGCAGGCCCATCCTGCCATGCCGCCGCCCCAACCGGTTCTCTCTGTGCAAAGGACGGATCAGGAAGGGGTGGGGCAACGCGCGGAGGCGGCCACGGTGTGGACCGGCGCGGCATGCCGTCCGCCGTCAACACTCCCCACTGCACCGGGTCGAAGACGGCGTCCTCATCCAGCACGCCGTCCTCGTCCATTCCACTCTCTGGCAGACCAGATTCCGGAATCCACAGGTCGTTCGCGCTAGGTACCGCCGGGCTCACCGGTGGGGTGGGATTGCGCCGCGGAGCCGGCGACGCTTCACGCAACACCAGCAGTCCGGCCACGATGAGGTCGTGTACCAGCTCTGCCACTACCGCCAGCTCCCGCCCCATCACCGCGGCGATCGCATCCAGATCCCGCTGCCCATCAATGTGGGTGAGTATCTCCCATTGATGCGGTGACAGTCGCAGCAGGGGCAACTGCTGGGGCTCCACGTCGACGAACATCGGCACGACGCCCGCGTGCGGCACGCGCGACTCGATCCGCGACCACACCTCGGCCTGTATCGCACCATCCATCAGCAGCGGCTCCACCGCCAGCCGCACTCCAGTGCGCCCGTCCGGCACGTCGGCGGGCGCGAAGCGGAACGTGCCTTCACGCCAGCGCAGCGCCGTATGCACCACCGCACTGATCTCCGTGGCGTCCATCGATGGCGCTGCCGATTCGTTGGCCCTGTCGACGAAGCCCTCGACGATCTGCCCCTGCAGAAATCCCAGACGCAGCCGCAGGCCAAGCAATGGCGCATCACAGTGCAGCGTGCCGTTCTTGCGTCCTCCAGACAGCAGCTGGAGGACGTCGGTCAGGCCGAGATCGCGCAGTCGTCCTTCGATACCCATGGATGCGTGCCGGATCAGGCGACTTGTGCCGGATCGGCCTGCAGAAAGCCGCGTGCCTGCGTCAGGGCTGACGACGCGCGCTCGCCCCAGATTCCGGCATCCGGGTCATTCGCCACGCGCGTCCACCGCGAAAGGGCATCCCGCACGCGTGCCTGACGGGCGAGCAGTACACCGTCGTACCACAGGGCCGCACTGCGCGATGGATCGTGCCGCAACAGACGGTCCACGGCCACACGGGCATCGTCTGTACGCTCTTCAGCAACCAGCACACCCGCCAGCAGCTCGAGCGCGTCGAGATCGGTGGGCACCAGTTCCAGGCACTCCGCCAACTCGACACGTGCTTCGTCAAGACGACCGGCATCGCGATGAAGGCGTGCCAGCTCGATCCGCGCTTCCCGCCATCGGGGTGCGGCGGCGAGCGCAGCCACGATCTCCAGTCGTGCGGCAAGCAGATCGCCCTGCTCTCGCAGCAGACGTGCGATGGCCACACGCGGTGTGGGCCGCATCGGGTCTCTCGCGAGCGCACGACGATAGAATCCCAACGCCAACGAGCGGTCAGCCAACTGGGTGGAGACGTCACCCGCAAAGTGCAGCAGCGCGGGACTGGTGACATCCTGCGCGAGCAGTCGCAACAGCACGGCGCGCGCGGCCTGTTGGTCGGATTCACCCGGATCGCCCGCCGCACTGTCGGTCAGGCTCGCGGCCATCAGCGCCAGTACTTCGTGATCATCTGGCGTACGAGTGATCAACTCATCAAGCAGCGGACGCGCGGAGGCCGCACGGTGCAGCAAGCACCGGGAGCGCGCTGCTCCCACCGTCGCGCGATGCCATGTGGCCACCAGGTCTGGCGCGACCGTCGACGCATCGGAACGCTGCTCCTGCACCAGTTCACGGGCACGCTGGTAGCGCTCCACCGCTTCACCATGCAGGGTGCGTTCGGCGAAGGCATCAGCGGCTGCACACTCTGCCACCGCTCGCTCATGCGCCGACAACGCCACGACCTGAGCGGGCTGTTCGGGCAGCAACCCGCTCACTTCGAGTTCGTTCACCGACACACCGGTGAGCGGCGCACCGCCCGTCAGCCGGAGCAGGTCCACGCGCCCCACGGCATCGGGGCATTCGCGCTGCAGTTCAATACCTACGGTGAGTCGGGCGTCTGCGCGCACGGGCGAAATCGCGAGCGCCTGTTCGGTCTCGCGCACAGCGCCATCCTGATCGCCAAGCCGGTCCAGCACATCGGCCAGGGCAAAACGCGCCTCGGCGTGCGATGGACGCTGTTCGATGGCCTTCACGAAGGCATCGCGTGCATCTTCGGGCCGATCGAGCGACGCCAACACCTGACCGGTGGCATACCAAGCGTCCGCATCACGCGGATGAAATGCCACCAGCTCTCGCAACAGCGACAGCGCGGCCAAGCCCTCACCGTTCCATGCAAGCAGGCATGCCAGATTGCGCCGTGCACGCACGAAAGTGGGATCGAGTTCTGCCGCGCGTGTCAGCGCCTCACGGGCCGCGTTTGCGTCACCGCGATCGGCCAGCGCCACGCCAAGATTGTTGTACGCAAGCGCGTCGCGCGGATCGATGCGCAGTGCACGACGATAGCTATCCGCGGCGGCCGTGACATCGCCGCTCTGGTGCAAGGCGACACCGTGTTCGTTCCACCACCGCGCTGTTTCCTGCTCTGTGAGCAACTGCTCGTACCGCGCACGCGCGTCAGCGGAATTGCCGTCGATCAGATCGAGCTCGGCGAGTGCATGCTGGACGAGGCGCACATCCTCGCCCTGCGATATCGCTCGATCAAACTCCGCCCGCGCCTCACGGAAGTAACCACGCTGGCGAAACGCCAACCCCAGACCATAGCGAGCCAAGGCTCCATCGGGCTCAACGGCCATCATTGCCGTCGCATGGCCCAGCGGCGACGTGCCGGTGTCGATGGAGAGATCACTCTGCACCGTCTCGAGCGCCGGATTGAGCTCGGCCGCGCGGCGGGTGGCCTGGAGCGCCTGCTCGTGATGTCCCATGTCGCCCAGCAAGAAGCCGCGCAGCAGGTGCGCATCGGCATGCCGCGGCGACTCCGCCAACAACTGATCGAGCACATCCAACGACTGCTCGTTCTGACCGCGCTGATACAACACCTCGGCGAGATGCAGGCGTGCGTCGGATACAGCGCCCGCATTCACGGCCCGCTCGAACCACCGCTGCGCCCGACGCAGGTCGCCCGCACGCTGCTCGATCAGACCACGTTCAAACAACGCCTCGCCATCATCCGGATCTTCGGCGATGAGGGCATCGAGTTGGCGGGTCGCCTCGGACGTACGCCCGATGACGCGCGTGAGATGCGCCTGCTCACGCAGGGCCTCACGATCGTCCGGGTCGGCCTCGATACGCGCCTGAATACGAGCGAGTCGTTCATCGCAGGCGCCAGGTAGCGCCGCGGCCACTTCGAGATTGCGCGCGGCGGTACGCATGCGCGGGTCCAGCGCGAGGGCGCGCAGGAATGCTTCGACGGCGTCGGCGTGCAATCCGCGGGCGTGGTACAACACGCCCAGGTTGTTGAAGGCGCCGGGATCCTGCTGGTCGACCCGATCAAGCATCGCCCGCAGCAATCCCACGCCACGGTCCACCGATGGCCGTCCGGCAGCCTCGGTGTCAACGGCGGTATCGGCGCTCGTGGCGGCGCCGGCGTGGACCATGGTGGTCATCGGCAGCGCGATCTGCTGCGGTCAGGCCAGGCGAAGCGCGCGCAGCATCACCTGCAACGATGCCGGATCCGGCAGCAGCAGGAAGAAGCCGCGCAGGGTCTGCTGCATCTCGGTGAGCTGGAACTCACTCTCCACGCACAGCACCGCGTCGGGGTCGGCGGAAAATTCACTGAACGCACTGGTGAGCACGGCGGTGGACATATCCACGACCATGGTCGGCGGTGACGGCAGCAGAAGCATGCCAAGGAAATCACTGAGCGCGTTCATGTACGCGCCGCTCAGGATGTTGCCGGCTTCCTTGATGGCTGACGTCTCGAGCTCACTGAACGCGACCGACGATCCCACGGGGCGCCGCAGCATCAGCTCGGCGAGGCGCATCACGGTGGGCTTGGGAAACACCAACAGCGTGCGACCGGAGAGATCGCCGAGCATGTGCATCATGACGGCGGCGACGGGCTCCTCATCGGGCGAGAACTGCGAGGGGAGCTCCTCGATGCTCGCCACGCTGATCGCCGGCACCTTGATCATGATGGTGTGGCCGGTCATCTGCGACAACGCCGTGGCGGCGTGACCCGCGCCAATGTTGGCCGTTTCACGCAGAGCGTCGAGCTGAATGGTCTTCAGTGACCGGATGGCGTTCATGTCGCTCCCACTGCTGTGTCGTCCTGTTGAGCTGTCGGGTTCTGCGGGTGTTCGGTGTGCATCGTGGGCTACACGATGCTTGCCACATCGACGATGAGCGCCGGCGTGCCGTCACCCAGCACGGTGGCACCGCTGAACCACGGCGCGGCACCCTGCACCGTATCGAGCGGCTTCACGACAATGTCCTGCTGAGCCACGAGCGCATCCACCAGGAACGCGGCCCGTCGTCC
>NZ_DASWXE010000114.1:0-6184 GCF_036405635.1 Gemmatimonas sp.
CGCGCGATCGGTATACAGCGTGAACGGACTCGGCAGCCGACTGAACATCACGAGCGGCGCACGATACTCCACCGTGCCCCCCAACGCACGAATGCCACGCTGCACACCGGGCGCCACACCACGCACCGGGAAGGAGCGCGACGGATCGCCGAACATCACGCCCGGCATCAGCTCCGCGCTCACGCCGCTCACACCGCCCACGCTGAAGTCGGACCCGCTCTTGGTGTCGGCAATGCCCGCCGTGGTGCGCAAAGCGAGTGCATGCCGTGAATAACCCGGCAGGGGCAGCGGGATATAACCGCGCGCATTGAGCACGGTACGCCACGAGCCGGTTGCGCCCGGCGCATCCTCACGCCACCGGTACGTGGTGTTGTGGGCAACGGCAAAACCTTCTTCGAGCGACACCGCCCGTCCCGCCTGACGGGCCGTCGCGAAGCTGCCATTCACGAAGATCGACGGATAGCGCGTGCCCACACGCAACGCAGAATTGGCCGGCCCCAGCGCCGAATCGACATCGGCAAAAAACTGCCGCATCTCGTAGCGCACACCGAGTGTGGTGTTCATGGTGCGACGCACGCGCGGCACCGTCCACGTGCTGGCCACCGATGCAAAGCGACGACGACGCGAGACAAATCCCAGCGTGGCCCCGGTGGACGACACGTTGCGATAGGAGCCATCCCACTCCTGCGACACACTGGCCTCGAACAACGGCACGCCGAGCCCTGCGAAGCGGTACGAGAGATGCCCGTCGGTTTCACGATACTCCGGCTGCATCAGCGCGGATGCGCTCCATGCATGACGGCCCAGGATGTCCACGCTGCTGGTGCTCGCGCCGAGTGTCATGCGTCCATCGCGGCCTTCACCCACCTGCGGCAGCCAGTAGCGTGGCAGCAATTGTCGCCACGCGCGATAGGGCGAAGACGGCGCCGACACCAACTGCGCCGAATCGCGCACCGCAGGACGCGCCACGGGATTGGTGCGCGCATACCACTGCCCACGCGCCATCGGGCCCGCGGTGTCGAGCGGCGCGGTGACCACGTAGTTGCCATTGGACCCGAACAGCAGCGCCGCCACCTGACGGCCATCGGGTGACACACTGGGTTCATACACGCCCGTGCTCACCTGGCTGGCCTGTGTGATGTGCGCGCGTTCTTCGCGCCATTGCAGCGTGTCGATCACATCGGTGCGCAACGGGGCCGTTTCGATCTGCATGCGGCCGCTGCGATCACTACTCCACACCAGGCGGCGCCCATCGGGGGTGAACGACGGACTTTCGAACACACCACGCGCGCCGGTTACGGCCACCCGCAACGCACCGGTGGAATCGAGCACCACCACACGCTGCTCGCCGGTGGCCAGCAACTGCACGGCGGCAATGAATGCGCCATCAGGCGACCAGCGGGGTTCGGCCCAGCGCTCGCCGTCGTGTGGCGTGGTGAGTGCCGTCACGCGGCCATCGCGCGACACACGCACCACCTGACTGATATCGGCGCCCAGTTGCACAGCTACCACCGCGCCATCGCGGCGCACATCGGGCATGGTGAGACGCGCGCCATGCGTGATGCGGGTTTCATCACCCGTGACCCGATCACGGCGATACAAATCGCTGCGCGTGATGTACGGATCGCGCCGGTCGCGCTGCGCGAAGATCACGTCCCCGCCCTGCGCCACATTCACCACGTTCACATCGAGCGAATTGCGCCAGGCCACACGATCGGGCTCCGCGCCGCTGCGGGCGGGCGCGGTGTACATGCCCGTGACTTCACGGCCGTTGTTGGCGCTCCACACCAGCGAGTCCGCGGTGAGCCAGCGTGGCGCTGCGACGTACCACCCGTCGGTGCTGATGCGCGTCCATGCCGAATCGCCGGCCCGTGACGGCGCCGATCGGGCGACGGAGTCGCCGATGTCGCGGTACATCTCGTCGAACGACTTGCCAAACCCGATGCGCGACGCGCGCGAGAGCAGATACGGAATGGGATACGACGACGTGGCGTCGACGAACGCACGCATGCTGCCGGTGGGCTGTTCGGCCCCATGCCGCAGCAGCACGCTGCCATAGGCATACGCACCCTGTCCACGCGGGAAGCGGGTGGTGGCCAGACTCCACCGGTGCGGTGGTAGCCACGCGCTATCCAGCACTGCGGCGCGCACATACCCGGGAAACTCGGTGGCCTCGAGACGGCCACTGCCGGTGAGCGCACTTTCGTAGTGCACGGCCAACCCTTCTTTCACCCAACTGGGCAGGAAGGCATTGGGAAATAGCATGGGGTTACGCCCGAACACCCAGCGTCCCACACGCCACAGGCCGCGCGCCCGATCGATGTGAAAGATGTGCGCCAGTTCGTGCGTGATGACCAGCGTCAGCCACTCATCGTGAAAACGCAGCTCGCGCATGCCCACCGGGGGCACGGCGTAAATGGTCACCCGATTGGACGGGAACACCTGCGCGAGTCCATTGCTTTCATCGACGTTGTCGGTGAGCAACAGGTCGATGGTCCCCGACGGTGGCGCCAGCTCCTTCGCCAGCTGCGCGTATGCCCGCTCCGCGATCACCGCCGCCTGACGGGCCAGCGAATCGAGCGCCGTCTGGTAGTGCACCCGCAGGTGTGGCGTGACGATGGTGCGCACGGGACCACGTGGGTCGCTCTGCGCGGCGGCGCGTCGGTTCATCGTCATCAACAGCAGCCACACCCACATGCACAGCCACGTCACGCGGCGCACGTATGGCCACGTCTTCGGCCACTTCATCGACCGCCCTCGCCCAACCACTTGAGATAACGCTCCACGCCCGCCAGCAACCCTTCGGCATACTTGCGCTGGAAGCCTTCATCGCGCATGGCCGCTTCCTGCTCGGGCAGCATCAGAAACAACCCTTCCGCCAACGCACTCGGATACCAACTCGGCCGCGCCACAGCGAGGTTCTGGTAATGCACGCCCAGATCACGCAGCCCAAAGCGGCGCATCAGTTCTTCCTGTGTGAAACGGGCGAGCGGCTCACTGGTGTTGTTGAAGAACAGGGTGCTGGTGCCGTTGGCCAGAAACGGATTCACGCCGTCGGGGAGTGCGTTGAGATGAATGGAAATGAACAGATGCGCGTTGGCCCGCCGAGCAATCACACCACGATCGGTGAGCCCTACCGCGGCCAGACTGTTGCGCGTGCTGAACGCATTGGCGCCACGCGCCTTGAGCATCTCCACGAGCTTCATGCCCACGGGAAACACGGCATCCCCTTCATACAGACCCGTGGGACCCGTGGCACCCACGGGGGGATGCCCGGGGTCCACGGCGATGGTGATGCCCTTGAGCGGATTGTCGCGTTCGATCGTTGGCACACGGCGCACGCGGAGCACAAAGGCGCGGCGGGCATCGTCCCACAGGGCGAGCCATCCATACGCCGGCTGCGACAGGGTGAGCGTGATGCGCACCCGATCGTTGCTCACCTGATCCCACGCGATGCGACGAATGAGTGTGTCGTTGCCGAAGATGGGCGAGATCTCGGGATTGGCCTGCACGCCATACAGCGTGAGCGTGATGGTGTGCCCCTCGGCTTCCACCAGATGCGCCGGCCGATCTCCGGTGCCAATGGCCAGGTCCACCCATTCAGCCGACGGCGTGACACGCAGCCCACCCGTCACGCGACGTGGCAACGCCGCACCTTCGGGCAGCAACGCGAGATCGCCATTCTCGGCCCACACGTCGAGCGCGCCATCGAGGCGCAGTCGCGTGAACCCCTGCTGACGGCCGGTCACTTCGAGCACCGTACCGGGCAGCAGCAACCACTTGTAGGTGCCACCCACGATGGTGCGCGCGTTCACCACCCGATCGGTGTCACTGCCGATAGTGCTGGTGTTGCGCAGCTGCGCGAGCAGGCGCGAGGCAACTGGCAGCACGCGCACGAATGGCACGGCAAGCACCACACTGTCGCGCTCGCGTCCCGTTCCGCGCGAGACGGAGAGGCGTGCGGGGTGCGCGCTGTCACCGACCAATGCCGCGGCGATGTCGGTGGCAAAGATGGTGGATGCATCACCCGTATCGGGCAGCGCGGCGATGAGTGGTACGGCCGTGGCGGCACCGGTGCCCACGAGCAGCGGACGCACCACGCTGTCGCGGCCCATCACGGTCACCCGCGCATTGCGCGGGGCGCGGATACTCACGCGCACCATGTCATCGGCCCGCATCCACCAGCCGCGGGCGGGACTCAGTGAGGCCGTATCCACACGCAAGCGTCCACTTGCCGGCAGCGCGGTACGCGAGGGCATGCGGATGCGCAGAGTGTGCCGCACGGTGTCGGTGCCACGCACGGCCACGAGGTCGTAGCGTGCGGCGGTCGCAGCGGGCATGGGCAGCCAGGCCAGGAAAGCCCCATTGGGTGCGACGGTCACTGGCTGTCCATTCACCGTCAGCGATGCGTCACCCGACCCCACACTGCCGAGCAGGAAGTTGGAGTCGCGACTGGCAATGACCTGGTTTTCGCTGGGGTAGCGGACATTGATGGCCACCCGTGCGCCGCGGACCGCTGGCACAGCGGGCAGGCCACTGGTCACCGGGCTCATCGCGCGCGCGGCCACGGCCGGTGCCGGAGGTGCCGCAACGGGCGTCGGTGGTGCGCCACAGGCGGCCAGCAACAGGCCGGCCAGGGAGAGCGCCAGGGGCAATCGGAAAGGTGCGTAAATCCGCATCCCTCGAATCTGTGCCGATGTCGAAACGCGGGCCACGTTCCGAACGTCCTCCTCGTGAAACCCTGTTGAACCCTTCCGCCGGAGGCGACACCGGTGCAACCTCCGGCGTTCCCGTCCGTAGGGGAATTCATTCCCCGTCGCTCGTGCCGGCCCGATCCATGACGCTGTGACCGTTCCCGCCTCGAATTCCGACTCCCTGTCATCGCCCGACCATGGTCGCGTGATTGCGCGTGTTTTTGCGCTCTCCGATGTGGGACGCGCGCGGGATCACAACGAGGACACCTTTCTCGTAGCCGACCTCGAGGCCGGCGCGCCGCTCGATTTTTCGATCGGGTATCACGAGATCACGACGGACCCGCATGGGCTGCTGTTCCTCGTCGCCGATGGCATGGGTGGAGCCGCGTCGGGTGAGTTGGCCAGCAGCATGGCCGGTTCGGTGGTGCTGGACACACTGCGGGCCATCTGGACCCCGGCGTCGCCCTCCGTTGAGCACTTCACCGAATCGCTGCGCGACGCCACGGTAGGGGCCAACAGCCGCATTCACCAGCATGCGCGCGAAAACCCCGAGCATCGCGGCATGGGCACCACAGCCACGGTGGCCGGCCTGCTCGGCGACCATGTCTACATGGTGCAGGTGGGCGACAGCCGCGCGTATCTCGTGCGTGATGCGCAGGCGAAGCAGCTCACCAAGGACCAGTCGCTCATGCAGCGTCTGGTGGAAGCCGGTGAACTGACGCCCGAAGAAGCGGAAGTGAGCGACCGGCGCAACATCATCCTGCAGGCGTTGGGACCGGAAGCGCAGGTGACGGTGGACGTCACGTACCAGCAGCTCCGTCGCGGCGATGTGCTGGTGTTGTGCAGCGATGGCCTGTCAGGACTGGTGCGGGCTGAAGAGATCGCGGCGGCGGTGCACGACGAGCCCGATCTGCGGGTGATCTGCAAGACACTGATCGATCGTGCGAACCAGCGTGGTGGCCCGGACAACATCACGGTGATCGTGGCCCGCTTCGATGGCGACGGCCTGACCGATGTAGGCCCGAGTGATCGTTTCGGTTACAACGCGTTTTCCCTGGCCGGCACGCTCAATGATCACACGCGCGAAATGGCCATCACGCCGGTAAATGCGGCGCCCGCCATTCGCAGCGACCCGACACCGAAGTACGGCACACCGATCCCCGCGCTCACGGCCACTGATTCGCCGCCGATGACGCCTGCACCGCAGCCCATTGCCATTCCCGGTGGCCTGGTAGGTGGCACGAACCCCGAGCTCATTCAGGAACGCAAGCGCGCCGTGCAGCCGGTGTATGCCGTACTGGCGCTCGTCGCGGCGGCCGCGGTGGTGTGGACGGCGTGGCAGGTGCTGGGGCGCTGAGCTGCCGGTAGTTGCGGGTCGCGGGGGTGCGGGTTTGGGGGTGAACTGCAGAGTCACGGGTCTCGGGACCCGGGTCTCGTGTCCCGCAACCCGGTTGTTCACCCCTAAACACGCACCCCCGCGACCCGTTACC
>NZ_DASWXE010000115.1:0-8150 GCF_036405635.1 Gemmatimonas sp.
CTGCGCCGTCGGGTGGATCGACTGCTACGGGAGATGGTGGTGGAGCAGACATGGGGATTCGAAGTGCCGGTGCTCGTCGTGCGGGGCACCATCGAACAACGAGCCGATCAGGTAATGGGTTGGGTGGTCGGAGGCGCACGTCCGCCTGAGTGACGAGTCGTTCAGCTCGCACCGGCGGAGCTCGGCGACCGTTTGAGGTACAGTTTCCTGCCGAACTCGCTGTGGCGTTCCGCAGCCATGGGATTCTTCCGCCAACCGGTTTCGCGCCATGGCGCGCATTGCGGGGTACCTTGGAGAGACCGCTTCCTGGAGCCCGTGGTGATTCGCTTTACCTTGGTGTTGGCGTTGACCGGTCTATTGGCGACCGGGTGTCAGTCCAGTCGTACGGCAGACGTGCCGGATCGTGCGGCAGACCGCGCCGCGATCGAAAAATTGTCGACGGCCTACCAGGCCGCCTTTCTGGCCGGCGATGCCAAGGCGCTCTCCGCGCTCTACGCGGACAGCGCGGTCGTCCAGCCGGCTGGCGAGGTCACGGTGCGGGGGCGCACGGCGCTCGATGCGTACTTCGCGGCCACCAATGGCCAGCCTGTGCAGGAAACCTTTACTGCGGCCGAACTCGTGATCGCGGCCTCCGGCGATGTTGCGTACGAAACGGGCCAGACGATGGCCGCGTCGGGGGCGGGGAAGTACCTCACGGTGTACCGGAAGATCGATGGACAGTGGCGCATCGCGGCCGAATCGTGGAGTCATGACAGTGGCGCACTGCCAACCACCGGCAGTGGCAACGATCTGACCGGCACCTATGGCTGGGAGGCCGGACAGGGTGCCGGGTGCACGCTCAAGATGGCCCGTCGTGGCAGTGACAGCGCGCAGCTGCTGGTCGAGTGCAATCGCGGCGCCCCGTCATACAACAGCGGTATGGCCGAAGGCGTGGTGCGGGTGGCGCAGGAACGTGCGGTCCTGTCGATCGCCGACTTCCAGAAGCCGTGTGCGTTGCGGATGCAGTTCAAGAAGGACACCGTCGTGGTCGCTCAGGACGGCTCGGACGCTGACTGCGGGTTCGGGCATGGCGTGATGGCTGATGGCACCTATGCCCGCACGAGTGCGGCGCTGCCGAGTTTCGATATCGACCGGTGAGGTCTTTTCTCCGCGCCGAGTGGCGTGACCTGGTGATAGCGAATTTCCGCGTGCCGCCGTCGATGCTCGAGCCGCTGGTGCCACGCGGCACCACGCTCGATCTGTGGGAAGGTGACGCGCTGGCCAGTCTTGTCGGTTTTCGCTTCGTGTCCACGCGGGTGCTCGGCGTGAGCGTGCCGCTGCACCGGGACTTTCTCGAAGTGAACCTCCGCTTCTACGTGCGCCGCGAAGCCCACGATGGTGCCCGGCGTGGCGTGGCCTTCATTCGGGAGCTGGTGCCGCGACATGCCATCGCGTGGATGGCACGCGCGCTCTACAACGAACCGTATCGGGCACTGCCCATGCGACATGGCCGCCGTACAGCGGGTACCGCGGACGCGTGGCGATATGAATGGCGTGAGGCCGGCACCTGGACCGGGTTCACCGCGCACACGACAGGCTTGCCACAGGCTCTCGTGCCCGGGTCGAAGGCGGAGTTCATCACGGAGCACTATTGGGGCTACACACCGCAGCGTGATGGCAGCACCGTGGAGTACCACGTGGAGCATCCCCGCTGGCAGGTATGGGACCACGGCGCATTCGAAGTGCACGGCGACCTGCGCCGTACGTATGGCGACGCGTTCGGTGAAATTCTGCATGGTCAGGCCGACTCCGTGTTCGTGGCCGTCGGATCTCCCATCACGGTGTTCCAGCCGGAACGCCTCCAGCACGGCACTCGCTGAGTGGGGCTCATTCAAGCTGCTGTCCGGACACGCATGCAACTCCTGACCGGCATTGTTGCGTTCAGTGGACTGCTGATCACTGCCACCGCGTCCGCGCAGGGCACCGGCAGCGCTCTCGCCGACTCGCTGCAGTTGGCCGGATACGAGGGGCAATACCAGTATCGCGATGGCGATACGCTCACCATTGTGGCAGACCGCGGTCGCGTGGTGGCCGTGCTCGACGAAGCGAAGTATCCGCTTCGTGCTGTTGCCGTTGATACGTTCATGAATGGCAGTGGAGACCGCATTCCGTTCCTGCGCGATGCCACTGGGCGGGTGACGGCCTTTCGGGAGCGCGGTGATACGTTCACTCGGCTCAGTGCCACTGTGCCGCGCGAGGTACGCGGACTGCTGCAGGCGCGGACGGTGCCTGTCGACGGCTCACTGCCACGCTATCGCTGCGCGGCTCCCGCCAACGCCGCCGATGGCCTGCGGGTCGCGACGCCGGGTCGTGCCACCTTGCCCTGCGAGGTCGCGGCGCGGCTCGTCGATGGTGTCATTGATGGCGTCTACCCTGATGTGCGCGCCCTGCTCGTGTATCACAAGGGCGTGTTGGTATTGGACGAATATTTCTACGGCTATGATCGCGATCGACCGCATCAGATGCGCTCCCTCACCAAGAGTGTGGTGGCGATGACCACCGGTGCGGCGGTGGATCGTCGCATGAGCGCGCTCGACGATCGCATGCTGGATCGGCTGGGATATCAGACGACGGCCAATCCCGATCCCCGCAAAGCACGGATCACCCTGCAGGATCTGCTCACCAACCAGTCGGGGTTGGCCTGCGACGATCATGATGGTGCCTCGCCGGGCAATGAAACCAAGCTGTACGAAAGTGCCGACTGGCCCCGCGCCTTTGTGGATCTGCCGATGATTGCCGAACCGGGCACCGTGGGTCGGTACTGTTCGTTCGGTATTCTCACCGCAGGGCGCATGGTGGAGCGTGCAACCGGCAAACATTTGCCTCGCCTTGCCAACGAGGTGCTTTTCACGCCGTTGGGAATCAAGCCAACCCAGTGGCGCTGGACGTTCGAGCTCGACCGCAGCCAGCGAAACGATTTTGGCCAGGTGTATCTCCGCCCGCGCGACATGCTCAAGTTGGGCGTGCTGGTGCTTCAGCGCGGCCGCTGGCAGGGACGTCAGGTGCTCAGCGAAACGTGGATCGATGCGATGACGGCGAAACACTCTCGCGTGGACGACAGCGACTACGGTCTCGCTGTGTGGCACCGTTGGTACAACGTGCCGAAGGCGAACGGTTCGCAGCGGGTGGAGACGATCATGTTCTCCGGCAACGGCGGGCAGAAGGTGTACATCGTGCCGTCATTGGATCTCGTGGTGGTATTCACGGGCGGCGCCTTCAATGTCGAATCGCCAGTAAACACGATGATGGCGGGCGTGCTGCTGCCGGCCTTCCTGCCGGGCCCCTGACGCCGGGTGGCGCACAGACAAAAGGCCCGGCGATGCACAATGCACCGCCGGGCCTTTGTTTCATGCCAGAAACCTTCTGGCCACCTGCTCGAGCCGGTCATCACCGGCCTTTTCTGCCTCTACCAGCATGACCTCTACGTAGGGTCGCAGTTGCGGTTCGCCCCAGTAGTATCCGGTCGCACGTTCGGCGAGTTGTGTCTCGCCGACGCGTGCCGCTTCGAGCAGAGCCCGCGCGGCCGCCCGATCGAAATCGGGATCCTCACGGTCCGGCAGGTCGTAATTGCGGCGGGGCATCTCCCCTTCCGCATCGTCCCGCAAAAATGCCATCGACATCCGCGACCTCCGATCAGCCGCCGTGCACGAGGTACGCTTCCACCGAGAGCAGATTGCGCTCGCCGGCCATGCGCACCACACCAAGCAGTCGCGTCATCTTGGTCACTTCCTCGAGCTGCTCGTCGACGAACCACT
The DNA here is from genome assembly GCF_036405635.1 of Gemmatimonas sp. GTDB lineage: Bacteria > Gemmatimonadota > Gemmatimonadetes > Gemmatimonadales > Gemmatimonadaceae > Gemmatimonas. The sequence goes on from NZ_DASWXE010000115.1 coordinate 3,795, forward strand.
GCAGGAAGTTCTGCGCGAGATAATCGCTTTCGCTCGCCGCGAGATCCATGAGGCGCTTGATCTGACCGGTCACCTCAACTTCCCAGTTGAGTGCGGCCTGCAGCGCTTCTTCGGCCGATGCAAACGTGTGCACCGGTTCCTTCACTGGCGGCAGACGCAGCTCACCACCGGTTTCGACGACGTAGTGGAGCAACTTCTGCGCGTGCTCACGCTCCTCGTCGGCCTGCTTGAAGAACAGCTTCGCCAACTGCGCGAGATGGATGCGATGGAAATGCGCCCCGATGGCGTAGTACTGGAGACTCGCTCCGAATTCGTTGCCGATCTGGGTATTGAGAGCCTGAGCCAGCGTCGCGCTGATCAGCATAAAGACTCCTGCAAGACGAAATGTTGAACGGGATATACTCGCAGTCTATCCCGACTTGCGTACGAAGCAAGCGGTGCTCCGGGCAATACAGATTGATGAGAATCGCTATCGGCGATGTATGCTTGAGAACGATTCCCGACTAGAAGGTGGCGCGGAGTCCGAAGAGCATCTGGCCGTCGCGGTTGCTGGGCGCGCCACGGTCCCTGGCCTCGCTGTCGAGTCGCTCACGATGGGTGAACGTGAGTTCGATGGCCGAGCGTAGTGGTACGGCCAGTGTGGTGGTGCTCTCCATCGTGTAGCGTGCGGCCCGGTCAATCGTGGGCTGGTACAGCGTGAGGTGCGAGAACCGCAACGACTCGCCGATGCGCGTGCGATAGCGGGCACGCAGTGACCACCGGTAACGCGTGCCTGTGCCGGCGGCCGGTGTGGTGTCGTTGATGCGAATGCCGCGTGTCTCTTCACCGAGCATGGCCAGGCTTATGCTGCCGTCCTCCTGAAAGCCGCCACGAATCGAATCGGGGCGCCACACGGTGAGCTTGGCACCCGCACCGGCAGAGAAGCGTGACGCGAGGCGCTGTTGCAGACTGGTTTCAGCAAGACCAAACGCAAACGGGCTGACCAGTGCTCGGGGCGTCAGGTCCACGCCGAACGTGCCGCGTGTGTTTCGCACGATCACGCGACGTTCTCCGCTGACCTGATCAACCGCATCGCCATAGCCCGACTGCACATCACCACGCAATTGTCGGCGGGCTGTCTCACTGCTCGCGGAGAACATGCCGTTGAGCACGCGTTGGCTGGCCGCGCCATACAGCAACGAACCACTGGCCTCCACGCTGCGACGCCAGGACGATGGTGGTGGACTCTGCGCACACAGGCCCGTCGGCAGCAGCACGGTCGGCACCAGGACGGTCACCGTCAGCCACAGCAGGCCTGGTCTCGGGACTCGGACAGTCCGTGGCGCGGGTCGCGATGGAGTCATCAGATTGAGAGAGGTAGAAGTCACGCGGGCCCATACACCGCCATCAGGCGTTGGAGCCCATTCCAGCGCGCGCCATGTTGTGGTGCACGCGCGCGTTCGATCATACATCTGCACATCAATCGGTACTGCCATGAACCGCCTCCGGGAACTGCTCGGCGTTGAATTGCCCATCATCCAGGCACCCATGGCCGGTGTGCAGGGCAGTGCACTGGCCGTGGCCGTCTCCACCGTCGGTGCGCTGGGGTCCCTTCCGGGCGCGTTGCTTGGCGCCGATGCACTGCGACACGAGCTGATGGCCATTCGTGCGGCCACCGACAGGCCGTACAACGTCAACTTCTTCTGCCATGCAACGCCGCCGGCCGACATTGATCGCGATGCGCGCTGGCGCGAGACGCTGGCGCCGTATTTCACGGAGCTGGGCGTCGACATGGCGGGCATTCCCAGTGGCCCCGGCCGCCTGCCGTTCAGCGATGACATTGCCGACGTGCTGGAGGAGTTCCGGCCGCCAGTGGTGAGCTTCCATTTCGGTCTGCCGTCAGCGGCCCTGGTGCAGCGGGTGCACGGCTGGGGGGCGAAGATCCTGTCGACGGCCACTACGGTTGACGAAGCCCGTTGGCTGGAAGCGCACGGCGCCGATGCCATCATCGCACAGGGCACGGAAGCGGGCGGTCATCGCGGTCACTTCCTGTCCGATGACCTGCAGGCGCAAATGGGGACGATGGCACTCGTGCCGCAGGTCGTGCGCGCGGTGAATGTGCCCGTCATCGCGGCCGGCGGCATTGCCGATGCACGCGGTATTGCCGCGGCGCTTGCCCTCGGAGCCTCCGGGGCGCAGTTGGGCACGACGTTCCTGCTCTGCCCGGAAGCCACCACCAGTGTGGTGCATCGTGCGGCGCTGGTGAGTGATGCGGCGCGCGTCACGGCCATGACCAACGTGTTCACCGGACGCCCCGCGCGCAGCATCGTGAACCGACTGGTGCGTGAGGTGGGGCCGCTCAGCGCGATGGCGCCAGCGTTTCCACTGGCCACCGCGGCGATCACGCCGCTGCGTGCGGCGGCCGAGCGTGAGGGGAGTGGGGACTTCTCGCCACTGTGGGCCGGCCAGAATGCCAGTGGATGCCGGGAGATGCCGGCGATGGCCATCGTGATGGATCTCGCCACGGCGCTGCTGTACGCGTGAGCGGCGCCGTGGGTGCGGTGCTGCGCGTGGCTCAGATATCGAGCGTGATGCTCACCGGGCAATGATCGCTGCCCATGACATCGGCATGAATGTCTGCCGCTTTCACGTGCTGCTGTAGCGACGACGAGACGAGCACGTAGTCGATTCTCCAGCCCACGTTCCGTGCCCGTGAGTTGGCGAAGTGGCTCCACCAGGTGTAGTGGCCGTTGCCTTCACGAAAGATGCGCAGCGTGTCCACGAAGCCGGCGTCGAGGAAAGACTGGAAGCCGGCGCGCTCCTCGACCGTGAACCCTTTGCGCCCCTTGTTGGGCTTGGGATTGGCGAGATCGAGTTCGGTGTGGGCGACATTCAGGTCGCCGCAGAACACCACGGGCTTCTTCTTCTCGAGTGCCTTGCAATGCGCGAGAAAGGCTGCGTCCCAGTGCTGCGAACGCAGCGGCAGGCGACTCAGGTCGTCCTTCGCATTGGGCGTGTACACCGTGACCACGTAGCACTTCTCGAACTCCGCCGTGATCACGCGCCCTTCGGTCTCACTGTCGCGGCCCGCGTCATCGACGAGCGTGTACTTCTTGGTGATGGCCTTGGGGAAACCGTTGGTCACCGAGAGCGGTTCGGTGCGACTGAAGATCGCGGTGCCCGAGTAGCCCTTGGTGACGGCTGAGTTCCAGTACTCGTGGTAGCCGGCCAGGTCCACCTCGACCTGTTCGCGCTCGGACTTGGTCTCCTGCAGGCAGAGAACGTCCGGCTTGTGGGCTTCGATGAACGGCAGGAACAGGCCCTTTTTCAGCACGGCCCGAAGACCGTTCACGTTCCAGGAGTAGATCTTCATGGCAGGATCTTCAAGGCAATGCGGAGGGACGTATCGCGCGGGGATGCCTGAGAGCTAGTCGTCACGGCCGGCGGTCCGCCAGTGGGTGATTGTCTCGACCTGTGCGCGGGCCTGATGCAGATTCCGGTGGTGAATCATCCCTCGCAGGAATTCCTCACGTTGCAGGGTGCGCTGGCAGGCGAGTACTCCCTGCAGCGCGAGCTTGGTCGTGGTGGTATGGGTGTGGTCTATCTGGCGCGCGATGTGCACCTCGATCGTGATGTGGCCATCAAGGTGCTGCCGCCCGATGTTGCGCTCGCATCGGGATCGCGTGACCGGTTCCTGCGCGAGGCGCGCACGGCGGCCGGGCTGTCCCATCCGCACATCGTGCCCATCCACCGGGTGGGTGAGGCGGGCGGTTTTGTCTTCTTCGTGATGGCGTACGTGGATGGCGAGACGCTGGGAGAACGCCTGCGTCGCACCGGTCCGCTCTCGCCGGCCGATGCCAGCCGATTGCTGCGGGAAGTGGCGTGGGCGCTGGCCTATGCGCATGGGCGTGGTGTGGTGCACCGCGACGTGAAGCCTGACAACATCCTGCTCGAGGCCGGCACGGGGCGCGCCCTGGTGACCGACTTTGGCATCGCGCAGGTGGGCGTCGCATATGATGGCGGAGAGGCCGATACGCAGAAGATCGCCGGTACCGCGCACTTCATGAGCCCCGAACAGGCGGCCAACGCCTCGGTGGACGGGCGCAGCGATCTCTATGCCCTGGGTGTGGTGGGCTATCTGGCGGTGAGTGGCCGGTTGCCGTTCGAGTCTTCCTCGCTGCACGCACTGGTACTGAAGCAGGCCACCGAGCCCGCACCCAGTGTCATGCGGGCAGCACCCGGACTTCCCGCGTCATTGGGTGCCACCATCGATCGCTGTCTGGCGCAACGCGCATCCGATCGGTTTCCCGACGCCGAGTCGCTCGCATCGGCGCTGGCACCGGTGGTGCAGGCACGGCCATCCCTGTCGCCGTCATT
>NZ_DASWXE010000116.1:0-12424 GCF_036405635.1 Gemmatimonas sp.
CGACGATGCGGACCTCGATGCCGCTGTGCGCGGTGCGCTGGCGGCCAAGTATCGCCACAATGGGCAGACCTGCGTGTGCGTGAACCGTATCCTGGTGCAGGACGGTGTGTACGACGCGTTCGTCGAGCGATTCAACGCCGCAGTTGGCGGACTGCGCACCGGCGATGTGTTGGACGCGACAGTGCAAGTGGGCCCGCTCATCAACGAGAAGGGTGTGCAGAAGGTGGAGGCGCACATTGCCGACGCAGTGAGCAAGGGCGCGCGGTTGCTGCGTGGTGGCCATCGGCAGGGAGGGCTGTACTTCGAGCCCACAGTGCTCGCGGATGCCACGCCGGATATGCGCATTGCTCGCGAGGAGGTGTTCGGGCCGGTGGCACCGATCTTCCGCTTTCACACCGAAGACGAAGCCATCGCGATGGCGAACGACACCGAGTTCGGACTGGCGGCCTACTTCTACAGCCGCGACGTGGGCCGGTGCTGGCGTGTGTCGGAAGCGCTGGAGTACGGCATGGTTGGGGTGAACGAAGGACTCATCTCCACCGAAGTCGCGCCGTTTGGCGGCGTGAAAGCGTCGGGTATGGGTCGCGAGGGGTCGAAGTACGGCCTGGATTCGTTCCTCGAGATCAAGTACGTGTGCTACGGCGGTATTTGAAAAAGACGGGGGGAACACAGATGGCACAGAAGAACTGCAAAACGCACAGATACCACTAAAGCTCCTTTGTTGTATCTGTGTGTTTGTTGGTTTCTCTGTGTCATCTGCGTTCCCCCGCTGTTGCAGTCTGACCCCTACAGGGAATACCAGTGATCCATCGTCTCGTCTCGCCCAGAGCGGCCGCTGCAATCGCCATTTCGATGCTGGCCACCAGAACGCTCAATGCGCAGGATCGATCACAATCCCGGTCGATGGTGTCGTCGTCGCAGGGGGTGGTGGCGAGTGAGAGCGTACTGGCTTCGCAGGTGGGTGCCCGCATTCTGGAGCAAGGCGGCAATGCCATCGATGCGGCCATTGCGGTGAACGCGATGATGGGACTGGTGGCGCCGATGAACGATGGCATTGGCGGCGACCTGTTTGCGATCGTGTACGAGGCCAAGACGGGCAAGCTGTATGGGCTCAATGCCTCGGGCTGGGCACCCAAGGGACTCACGGCGGAGTACCTGCGCGGCAAGGGCAATACGCGCATGCCGCAGCGTGGTATCGACGCGGCTACGGTGCCCGGTGCCGTGAAGGGGTGGGAGGTGCTGCGCACGCGCTTCGGAAAACTCAGCTTCGCACAAATTCTGGCACCGTCCATTCGATATGCCGAGGACGGCTTTCCGGTGGGCGAAGTGGTGAGCGTGTACTGGAAGGACAGCGAAGAAGCACTGCGTGCCGACCCGGCCACCGCCAAGACTTTCCTGCCGGGTGGCAAGCTGCCGTTGCAGGGGGACGTGTTCCGCAATCCCGAACTGGCGTGGACGTACCGGCAGATCGCCGCGCAGGGCGCCCGCGCGTTCTACACGGGTAATGTGGCGGCCAAGTTGTTGGCGAGCTCGAAAACCCACGGCGGTACGATGACCGCGGCCGATTTGTCGGAATACGAGCCGGAGTGGGTGACGCCGTTGTCCACGACGTATCACGGCTGGACGGTGTACGAGCTGCCGCCCAATGGGCAGGGCATCGCCGCGCTCGAGATGCTCAACATCATGGAGCGTTTCCCGCTGGCCAAGATGGGGCACAACTCGGTGGCGGCGCTGCATCACATGATCGAAGCCAAGAAGCTGGCCTATGCCGACCTGCAGCGCTTCAATGGCGATCCACGCTTTGCGAAGATTCCGGTCGCCGCACTGCAGTCGAAGGAGTACGCCACACAGCGTGCCACCCAGATCGATGCGCGGAAGGCCACATGCATGGTGCCGGCCGGGCAGGCCGAGGGGACCGACAATGGCACGACATATCTGAGTGTGGTGGACAAGGAGGGGAACATGATCTCCTTCATCCAGAGCAATTACTCCACGGTGGGTTTTGGCGCGGGGCTCGCCGTGGCCGATGCGGGTTTTGTGTGGCACAACCGTGGCGGCGGCTTCTCGCTCGACGCTGATAGCCCCAATCTCATTGCCGGACGCAAGCGTCCGCTGCACACCATCATCCCGGCCTTCATGGAGAAGGGTGACAACAAGATCGCCTTTGGCATCATGGGTGGCTGGAACCAGGCGCAAGCGCACGCGCAGTTCGTGTCGAACATCGTGGACTTCGGCATGAACATCCAGGGCGCGCTCGATATGCCGCGATTCTCCAAGGAGACATTCCCCGGCTGCGACGTCAACTTCGAATCACGTATCTCGCAGGCGGTACGTGACTCACTGGCCGCGATGGGTCACCAGATCGTCATGCGCGGCGACTTCTCCAGCACGCGCATGGGCGCAGGACAGGCCGTGCAGCGCAACTTCACCACCAAGGTGAACTTCGGCGCGTCGGACCCGCGTAAGGACGGCGCCGCGATTGCCGAGCTGCTGCCGAACCGGCCGGCTGGCGGGGCTGCGCGACGATAGTTCAGCGTTGGTGGGAGCTCGCTGAACTGCAACAGCGGGGGGAACACGGATTACACAGATTGAAAGAACCAAACGCACAGATACAACAAAGAAAGCACTTGTTGTTGTATCTGTGTGTTTGTAGTGCGTCTCTGCGCAATCTGTGTTCCTCCCGCTGTTGCCGTTGAATCAATCCCGACCGCCAACGATCAGTACGTCGAGCCCTGAGCCGCCCGAAAGCAGGCGATCGACCACTGATCCGTGGCGGAGGCGATGCCACCAGGATCGTTCGCTGCGACCAACGAGCACCAACGAGACCCCCTCGCGGCGTGCAAACTCGATGATGGTCGTCGCGATATCGGTGCCTTCCAGCTTCACCACTTCAGCGCCCATGCGTTGCGCGAGCTGGATGTTGTCCACCAGTCCCCGCTGGACTTCGCTGTCGATGCGGTCGGCGCGCTCGGACGGTGTCTGTACGTACACACAGTACCAGTCGGAGTTGAGCCGGCCCGCAATGCGTCGCGCCTTGTGCAGCAGGGCCGCCGTGCGCGGCGGGTGACTGGCCATCGCCACCATGAGCCGGTCGGCGCTGGCATGCACCGTGGCGCTGCGCCCCGTTTCGCGGCGCACCAACTCCATGCGCTCCCGGTCCACGGAACTCGCCGCCTCACGCAGTGCCAGTTCGCGCAGCGTCGTGAGGTTTTCGGCGGTGAAGAAGTGATCCAGTGCCGTTGGGACCTTGTCGAGCGCGTAGATCTTGCCGTCAATCAATCGACGTCGCAGCTCGTCGGCAGGGATGTCGATGTTCACCACCTGATCCGCCCGTGCGAGCACCCAGTCCGGCACCGTTTCCCGTACGACCACACCCAGGGCCTGCTGCACGATCGGGGCGATCGACTCCACATGCTGCACGTTCATCGCGCTCACCACGCTGATGCCGGCGTCCAGCAGGTCCAGCACATCTTCCCAGCGCTTGCGATGTCGGCTGCCCGGCACATTGTTGTGGGCCAGCTCGTCCACCAGCGCCACCTGCGGTGCACGGGCAATCACGGCGTCGAGATCCATCTCCTCGAGCGCCACATCACGGTACACCACACTGGTGCGTGGCACGACCTCGAGATCGCGTACCAGCGCCGCGGTTTCGGCGCGGCCATGGGTCTCGATGTATCCACCCACCACATCGACCCCGCGCCGGCGCAGGTCGTGCGCCTCCTGCAGCATGCGCACGGTCTTGCCAACCCCCGCCGCGGAGCCGAGGTAGACTTTGAGGCGACCGCGTCCCGCCCGGGGGAGAAGCGAGAGCATTGCCGCATCGCGCGGGTCGATAATGGGGAGCGCGGCCATCAGAGCCGGAAGTTGAGAGCCAGCGTGAACAGCGTCTGCGCTCGGCGTACATCAGGGGTGAAGTCACCCGGTGTCCCCAGGTAGCCGTCCACCGACGTGGTGCCCCCCGGGCCGGCAAAGAATGGCACGCTCGATGCGCGTGTCATGACTTCGGCGCGCACCGCAAAGAAGTCGGTGGGCATGACATCGAACGTGGCGGTGAGTCCGCGGGCCGTGAAGCCCGTACCACCGTCGGTGAACCCACCCGGTGTGGGCACCGGCGCGAGATAGCGCGACGGATTGGTGACCAGTTCTGCACGCACCGCGAGCGCCAGTTTGTCCTGGTTGAACCACACACGATTCACGAATGATGTGCCAGCCATGTACGCCTGGCCAGCTGATGGACCGTTGCCGCCCTGCTCGAATCCGTAGTGGGAGTTGAGCGAAAAGGCCATCTTGCTGATACCACGCGACGTGGGGCGATCGAGGTAGCGCAGCAGCACCGAGTTGTCGTGATGGAAGCGCTTGCGCCCGGGATTGCCGCGCTGGTCGCTGCCGTAGTAGAAGTTGCCGATCAGCCCCAGCGAGCCTGTGGGGCGATAGTAGGTGGAGAAGCCCACGCTGGGCGCCGCGTTCCAGCGTCCGTACGTCTGGAAGCCATTCATGATCCACGGCTCCAGCTTGAGCTTCTGCGTGGGGTAGAACGACGCCCGCACGCCCTGGAAGTAGAACGGCGTGAAGTCGCACACCAGCGAACGGTGGTAATTCCAGTTCTCACCCAGCAGGTAGCTCTCGAGCCCCACGTAGCTGGCGAAGATGCCCGCCTCCACATCGATGCCGTAGCCTTTGGCGAAGTGGTAGCCGGCCGTGGCCTGACGGATGTTGCGCAGACCGGAGGTGGTGAGGTTGCGGCCTCGGCCCACGCTGCCGTCGAGATCCTGCACGATGTTGAGCATACTGCCCGACTGCAGCTCGATGCGTCCGATGACGTTCTGGTAGTTCCACGATACGCCGACGCTGGCCAGGTTGATCTGGAATTCACCGCTGCGTCCGATACTGGCCGAGCCTACGATCGTGTTGTCGCGCGGGCGGTTGTTAGACTGGGAGAAGTAGGTGTCGAGATACAGGCTGCCGGTGACGTGCTTGCCCAGCTGCAGCGGTGTGGAGCGTTGGCGGCTCTGGCCGTTCATCCACGTGAAGTCGGCGTGACCGAAGGGCACCTTGGCCTGGGCGGAGTCACTGGCGATGGAGTCGACCACGGGGGACTGCACGCGCAACGTGTCACTGAGGGTGTCACTCACGGTGTCACTGCCCAGCAGGGGCACGACGAAAGAAGCAACGAGAAGCGGATTCATGGTTCGCGAAGGGTTCGGGGGTGGAGCTGTATGTGCAGTCAGCGCGTTGAACGCGTTGACGGGATGGTCGCGCTCAGGGAGTCCAGCGCGAGATTGAGGCGCAGCACGTTTACGCGTGGCTCGCCTAGGACACTGAGCTGGCGCGGTGTGGTGTGCTGCGCGACGAGGGTGGTTACAACCGCCGCTGGCAGTTCACGCGCCTGCGCCACACGCGCGATCTGTAGCGTTGCCGATGCCGGCGAGATGTCGGGGTCCAGTCCCGATCCCGATGCCGTGACCAGGTCGGCCGGAATGCCGCCGCGCACAGCACCGCTCACCACGGCGCTGTCCACGCGCTCGGCGATACGTGCCGCGAGCGTGCTGTCGGTGGGGCCCTTGTTGCTGCCGCCCGAGGCCATGGCGTCATAGCCCTCGACGCCAGCGGTCGACGGCCGGCCGTGGAAGTAGCCCGGTGTCGTGAAGCGCTGACCGATGAGCGCGCTGCCGATCACACGACCATCGCGTTCGATGAGCGATCCGTTGGCCTGCGCGGGAAACAGCAGCTGCGCTGCGCCGGTGATCAGGCCAGGGTAGAGGATGCCGGTGATGAAGCAGAGTGCGGCTGTCATCACGAACGCCGGGCGAAGGTGTTGTGTCAGGAACATTTTCATGGACGTCTCCCGTGTGGGCTCAGGCTTGGGCTCAGGCGAGGTGCAGTGCGACGAGCGCGATATCGATCACCTTGATGCCCACGAAGGGCACGATGAGACCGCCCACCCCGTAGATGAGCAGATTCCGGCGCAGCACGATGTTGGCGGCGGCCGGCCGATAGGTGACACCGCGCAGCGCCAGCGGAATGAGCGCCACGATGATGAGCGCGTTGAAAATCACCGAGGCCAGGATGGCGCTCTCGCGGGAGTGCAGCCTCATCACGTTGAGCACGGCCAGTTCGGGGAAGGCCGCGATGAACATCGCCGGGATGATGGCGAAGTACTTCGCGATATCGTTGGAGATGGAGAACGTGGTGAGCGCACCACGCGTCATCAGCAACTGTTTGCCGATCTCCACGATCTCGATGAGCTTCGTGGGATTGGAGTCGAGGTCGATCATGTTCCCCGCTTCCTTGGCGGCCTGCGTGCCGGTGTTCATGGCCACACCCACATCGGCCTGGGCCAGCGCTGGAGCATCATTGGTGCCGTCGCCGGCCATGGCCACCAACCGCCCGCCCTGCTGTTCGCGCACGATGAGCGCCATCTTGTCCTCAGGACGCGCTTCAGCGAGGTAGTCGTCCACGCCGGCTTCAGCGGCGATGGCCGCGGCAGTGAGTGGATTGTCGCCCGTGATCATGACCGTGCGAATGCCCATGGCCCGCAGGCGGTCGAAGCGTTCGCGCATGCCACCTTTCACCACATCCTTGAGGGCGATCACGCCGAGCACGCGGCAGCCCGTGCTGGTGCGCTCACCCACTACCAGCGGCGTGCCGCCGGCGCGCGCGATGTTGCTCACCAACGCCTCCAGCGACTCCGGCACATCACCCGTGTGCTCGCGTACCCAGCGAATCACCGCCTCGGCGGCGCCCTTTCGCAGTTCGATGCCGTGCATGTTCACGCCGCTCATGCGGGTGCTGGCACTGAATGGCACGAACTCCGAGTCGGCCACCTGCTGACCACGCAAGCCAAAGCGCTCCTTGGCCAACACCACGATGCTGCGGCCTTCCGGCGTTTCGTCTGCCAGTGAGGCGAGTTGTGCCCGTTCAGCGAGCAATGCTTCGTCCACACCCGGCACCGGTGCAAACGCCGACGCCACACGATTACCGAGTGTGATGGTACCCGTTTTGTCTAGCAACAGGGTGTGCACATCGCCCGCGGCCTCCACCGCGCGGCCGCTCATGGCCACCACGTTCTGCTGGATGAGCCGGTCCATGCCCGCGATACCGATGGCCGACAGCAGGCCACCGATCGTGGTGGGGATGAGGCACACCAGTAACGCCACCAGTACGGGGATGGACACCGACGCGCCACTGTAGCGGGCCAGCGGTTCGAGCGTGATCACGGCCAGCAGGAACACCACCGTGAGTCCCACCAGCAGGATGGTGAGCGCGATCTCGTTGGGGGTCTTCTGCCGCGAGGCGCCCTCGACCAGCGCGATCATGCGGTCGATGAACGTTTCGCCAGGATTGGCGCCGATGCGGATGACGAGATAGTCGGAGAGCACCTTGGTGCCTCCGGTGACGGCCGAGCGGTCGCCGCCACTTTCACGAATGACCGGTGCGCTTTCGCCGGTGATGGCCGATTCGTCCACCGAGGCCACGCCGACGATGACTTCGCCGTCACTCGGGATCACGTCGCCGGGAAAACACACCACCAGCGCACCGCGGCGCAGGGAATTGGCCGACACCAGTTCGAACGCCTTGATGTCGATATCCACGTCGCCGTTGGATGCGTCGAGCTGTTTGGCCTGCACATCGGAACGTGCCGCCCGCAGACTATCGGCTTGGGCTTTGCCACGCCCTTCGGCCATGGCTTCCGCGAAGTTCGCGAACAACACCGTGAACCACAGCCACAGCGTGAGCTGCAGCGTGAAGCCGATGTCCGGCGCGCTGCGGCTGATGTCGAGCGCCAGTGTGACCGTGGTGAGCACACAGCCCAGCAGCACCACGAACATGACCGGATTGCGCACCATCTGGCGCGGGTCGAGCTTGCGCCACGATTCTCCCATCGCGCGGCGCACGATGCCCCTGTCGAAGAGGGGGCGTGATGTGGTGGTCATGCGAACAGCCTCCCGCCGGTCATGAGCAGGTGTTCCACCACCGGACCGAGCGCGAGGGCAGGAAAGTAGGTGAGCGCGCCGACAATGAGGATGACGCCGAGCAACAGCGCGACGAACATCGGTCCGGTGACCGGGAAGGTGCCTGCCGTGGCTGGAGCGATGCGTTGTTCAGCCAGAAAGCCCGCCAGTGCGAGGACGGGCACGATCAGTGCGAAGCGGCCGAGCAGCATCGCGATGCCGAAGAGCGTGTTGTAGAACGTGGTACCACCGGTCAGGCCAGCGAAGGCGCTGCCGTTGTTGGCGGCCGTCGACGTGAAGGCATAGAGCACCTCCGTCAGGCCGTGTGGGCCCCGGTTGTTGAGACCTGCGAGCCCGTCGGGCAGTACCAGCGCGATGGCGGTGAGCGGTAGCACGATGGCCGGGAACGCGAGCACGTAACACATGACCATCTGCACTTCGCGCTGCTGAATGCGTTTGCCCAGATACTCCGGTGTGCGTCCCACCATGAGTCCGGCGATGAACACCGTGAGCACCACCATGATCAGCATGCCGTACAGGCCTGCGCCCACGCCACCGAAGATCAGCTCACCGAGCTGCATGTTCACCAGCGGCACCAGGCCGCCCAGTGCCGTGAACGAGTCGTGCATGCTGTTCACCGCGCCGCAGGAGGCATCGGTGGACACCACCGCATAGAGCGCGGAGTTGGCGATGCCGAAGCGCACTTCCTTGCCTTCCATGTTGCCGGCCGCGTGCCCTGGCACCGCACCGACCACGTCGACGCCCAGCGCCGCGTGCTGCGGATTGCCACGCGATTCCGCCCAATAGGCGACGCTCGTGCCGCCGATGAACAACACGAACATGGCCGTCCACAGGGCCCACCCATGCCGCGTGCTGCCCACTCCGCGGCCGAACATCCACACGGTACCGGCGGGGATGAGGAAGATCGCCAGCATCGACCACCAGTTGCTCACCGGAGTAGGATTTTCGAACGGGTGTGCGGAGTTGGCGTTGAAGAAGCCGCCGCCATTGGTGCCGAGTTGCTTGATGGCTTCCTGGCTGGCGACGGGCCCGCGTGCAATGGTTTGTACGGCACCATCGAGTGTGTGAGCTACCGCGGCACCATCCAGCGTTTGTGGCACCCCCTGTTGCACGAACAGCAAGGCGAGGATGCACGACAGCGGCAGCAGCACGTACAGCGTGCCGCGCACCAGGTCCACCCAGAAGTTGCCGATGCGGCCAGCACCGGCACCGTTGCCCGTGCCACGACGCGCAATGCCGCGCATCAACGCCACGGCCACGCCAAGTCCGGTGGCGGCGGAGGCAAAGTTGTGGAAGGTGAGCTGCGTGGCCTGCGCGAGATACGACATCGTGCTCTCGCCCGCGTAGCTCTGCCAGTTGGTATTGGAGACAAACGATGCCGATGTCTCAAAAGCCTGTCGGTCGGCCACCGCACCGAGTCCGGCCGGATTGAACGGCAACGAGCCCTGCAGGCGCAGCACCGCATAGGTGAGCAGCATGCTCACGGCGCTGAACAACAGCAGCGATGTGGCGTACGCGGTCCAATGTTGATCCGCCGTGGCATCGACACCGGCGAGGCGATACAGACGACGCTCTATGGGGGCCAGACAGCGCACGCGGCCTTCATAGACCTGCGTGAGATACCAGCCCATCGGCTTGGTCACCAGCAGCACAGCGACCGCGAACAGCGCGATCTGCAGCCAGCCGTTGCTCGTGGTGGACGAGAGATTCATGAGGGCAGACCTCGCTCCGACTCGCCACGCGACGCGTGCCCGTCGGATGACCGTCCGAGGGCCGCGCAGCCCCGGACGTAGAGAAGCATCACGGCAAAGCAGGCCACCGTGAGCAGCAGGTACAGCAAGTCGCGCATGCAGACCTCGAAGTGCGTGAGGCTACCGCGAGGGTAGTCACCGCCCGATTGAGCGATGCTGCATGGTGCCGGACAACCCGTGAAGGCCGCACAAAGGGGCGGCCGGAACGCACAAAGATCCCACAAAGATTTGTGGGATCTCTGTGCCGCTCGGCGGTCAGTGGATCAACGGGTTTCGAAAGTGTCGATCAGGTCTGCAGCCGGCAGATGCAGGGTGAACACGCTGCCTCCACCGTCTCGGGGCGTCACGCCCAGTGAGCCGCCCTGTGCGTCGGCCAGGCCGCGGGCGATGGCCAGTCCCAATCCCACGCTGCCCACATCGGGACGCGCCGATGCCGCGCGATGAAACGGCGTGAAGATGCGTTCCCGTTCGTCAGGTGCGATGCCGGGGCCGCGGTCGGCGACCCGGAAGGCGAGCATGGGGCCTTCGCGCACAACGGTGAAGTCGATGGGTGCGTCCACCGGGGCGTACTTGAGGGCGTTCTCGAGCAGGTTGCCGAGGATGCGCACCGAATGTGTGAGATCGAACGTGCCCACGAGGAGCGGCTCGTTGGGGTCGAGCGATGCCCGAATCTCACGGCCTGTCGCGGCGCCGGATACGCGCTGCAACGTGGCACCCATCAGCTCATCGGCCGTGTTGAGCGCCAATGACAGCGGCACACCGCCAGCCTTGAGCCGGGACAGGTCGAGCAGGTCGGTCACGAGGCGATTGAGCCGCTCGACTTCTTCCTCGATGGCCAGTGCCCGCTCGTCGCCATCGCGCACGATGTCGTGGGCCAGGCCGCGGATCGTGGTGAGTGGTGTGCGCAGATCGTGCGATACGGTGGCCAGCAGGGCGTCCTTGAGCTGATCGGCCTCACGCAGCGCGGCGGCATGTGCGGCATCGGTCTGCGCCTGCGCGGTGAGGGCCGCGATTTCTTCAGCGCGCCGACGGGCCTGGTCGGCTTCCCGCTGGGCACGCGTGAGCAACTGGGCCGCGACCACGCCGGTGGCGAGAAACACCACCAGCACCAGCCAGTCGAGTGGATCCGCCACCACCAGCGTGTTGAACGGCGGCAGGAAGAACACATCGAATACCACGAAACCCGCCAGCGCGAGCACCACACCCAGCAGTCGACCACCGGCGGCGCTGCCACCCAGCACCACCAGCAGCAGCACCAGCGCCACATGGGCCTTGTCGAGCGCATCACGCACCAGGTGCAGGGCCAATGTGGCCACCAGCAACGCGACGATGCTCAATGCCCAGGCTGTGCGCCTCGACCGGAGGTGGGCATCCTGCTGACGTATGTCTGGCATCGGCATGATCAGGCCGGGATGCTCAGTGCCCGTCGGCGAAGCGGTAGCCTACACCGCCTTCCGTCACGATCAGTGTGGGGCGCAGCGGGTCTGTCTCGAGCTTGCGACGCAGATGTCCGATGTACACGCGCAGATACTGCTGTGCATCGCCGTGATGTCGTCCCCACACGGCATCGAAGAGCTGCTTGTGGGTCATGGTGCGGCCGGCATGCGTGACCAGTGCACGCAGCAGCTCCCACTCGGTGGGCGTGAGATGCACGGGCATGCCGTGTTGTGTCACCTGCCGGTTGGCCAGATCGATCACCACACCGTCGCGCACCAGCGGCGCATCGCCGCCCGGCACCGGTGCCATGCGGGCTCGGCGCAGCATGGCGCGCAGGCGGGCCTGCAGTTCGATGGTGGAGAATGGCTTGGTGAGATAGTCGTCCGCGCCGGCATCGAGGGCACGCGCCTTTTCCGCATCACTGTGCCGCGCCGACAGCACCAGGATGGGCACCGAACTCCATTCACGCAGGCTGCGACACACGTCCACGCCATCCTGATCGGGCAAGCCGAGGTCGAGCACGATGAGCGCTGGACGCTCACGACGTGCGAGCTCGAGTCCAGTGGCCGCGTTGGCCGCTTCGAAGGCCACGCCACCATCGTCCTCCACGGCGGCGCGAATGATGGAGCGAATGGCGGGCTCGTCGTCGATCACGAGCAGCGACGGGCGTGTGGTCACGCCTGTGCTCCGGTGGTCCGTGTGGCGATCACGCGACCGGCTTCGAGCTCGATGATGGTATCGGCGATGCGCGCCGCCTCCTCGGGGTCGTGCGTGACGAGCAGCATGGGCACGCCGGTGCGTTCGTGCAACTGCCGCAGTTCGTCGCCCAGGGCGCGGCGCAGCGGAGCATCGAGCGCCGAGAGGGGCTCGTCGAGCAGCAGCAGCGACGGTTTGGGCGCGAGGGCACGGGCCAGTGCGATGCGTTGCTGTTCGCCGCCGCTCAGGGCAGCGGGGCGTTGATGTGCCCGGTGGTCGAGACGCACGAGCGCGAGCATTTCGCGCACGCGTGCATCGCGGACGGTGTGGGGCAGATGCTGCAGGCCATACGCGATGTTCTGCGCGGCGGTGTAGTGGGGGAACAGCGCGTAGTGCTGGAACACATACCCGATGTGTCGGTCACGTGCCGGCAGTTCCACCCGGGCGCGGGCGGCGTTGATATCGAGCAGAACGCGCGCGTCGAGTACGATGCGGCCGGTGACGTGCAGCAGTCCCGCGATGGCACGCAGGGTGAGTGTCTTGCCCGAGCCGGAGGGGCCCACCAAA
>NZ_DASWXE010000117.1:0-47778 GCF_036405635.1 Gemmatimonas sp.
CGAGCGCGCCGGTGGCTGCCGCTCCGAAGGCGCCCGCCGCGCCGTCGGGTTCGTTCGAGGAGCGCGTGCGCACCAAGTCGTCGCCGCTCGTGCGGAAGATCGCCGCCGAACAGGGCGTGGAAATCGGCGCTGTGACGGGCAGTGGCATCGCGGGTCGCGTGACACGCAAGGATCTCGACGCTTATCTCTCGTCCCGTCCGGCCGGCGGTGCGGCGCCCGCGGCAGCGCCTGTGGCGGTCTCGCATGCTTCCGCCGATTCGCATGGCCCCGCGGCGACGCCGTGGCCCGGCGACATCGTCGAGCCGATGTCCAAGATCCGCAAGCTCACGTCGGATCACATGTCGCTCGCCCTTCGTGTGGCGGCTCATGTCACGACCCTGTGGGAAGTGGACCTGACCCGTGTGGCGCGCGTGCGTGCGAACGTCCGCAAGGACTTCGAAGCACAGTCGGGACAGAAGCTCACCTACCTGCCGTTCATCCTGCAGGCGGTGTGTCAGCAGCTCAAGCGTCACCCGATGATCAACACCGCCGTCTCTGGCGACAATTTGATCTATCGCAAGCAGGTCAACCTCGGCATCGCCGTCGCGCTCGAACCCACGGGACTCATCGTGCCCGTGCTCAAGCACGCCGATGAGCTGTCGCTCACCGGCCTGACCCGCGGCGTGAACGACCTGGCGGCCCGCGCCCGTGGCAAGAAGCTGAGCCCCACGGACGTGCAGGACGCCACGTTCACGATCAGCAATCCGGGTACGTTCGGTTCGCTGACCGGCACGCCGATCATTCCGGTGGGCACCACGGCCATCCTCTGCCTCGGTGCTATCGAGAAGCGTCCCAAGGTCATCACGGGCGCCGATGGCGAAGACACGATTGCCATCCGCACGTGCGCGTATTTCTCGCTATCCTTCGACCACAAGGTCATCGATGGCGCGGACGCGGATCGCTTCATGGGCGATCTCAAGAAGGCCCTCGAGTCGGTGACCGAAGCGGTCGTCTGAACCGGGGGCTGCTCCCCCGGGTATCAACACCCGGGTCCCTTTTCGGAGCAGCGCACAACATGCCACGCACGCTGTCGATGCAGGAACGCCGCGTCTCTGACGCGGAGCGTGCGGACTATCTCGCCGCGCTGTCGGCGCGCTCACAGAGCGCGTCGGCAGCGCAGGCGCATTTTTGGGTCTTTGAACACGCCGGTGAACCCGGACGCTTTCTCGAGTTCACCGAGGCCGCTGATGCCGTCGTGCTGGCGCAGCTCCTCGGTGTCGAAGAGGCGCCCGATCACTGGCGCGAAGTACGAGGAGTTTGAACATGCCCACGCGTCATATCCGGATCGACAGCCGCGACTGGCAGGTCTATCCGTCAGGGTTCCTCACCCAGTCGGTGGGAGATGAATTCGGTCTCATCTTCGTCACTGGCAAAGGCAACGATCGTGAGGTGCGAGTCACGCGCTACATGCCAGAGCGCACACGGGCCCGGGAACAATCGCTCGCCGAGCTCGATGAAGCGCAGTTGCGCGCGCTGTTCCGGATGTCGCAGTCGAGTGCCCGCGCGCCCGAAGCCGGCTATCGTCCGTGACCGCGACTTCCGTTTCGGTCGTCGTCCAGCAGGAGCAGCATCAGGCCGGTCATTCCGCTGCCACGCCAGCCTTCGTCGACCTGCAGGTCCACACGACGGCTTCGGATGGCGCGCTCGCGCCGGCCGTCGTGGTGCAGGCGGCACACGACGCACAGCTCGCCGCCATCTCCATCACCGATCACGACACGGTCGATGGTCTCGATGAAGCGACGGCCGCCGGCGCCGCGCTCGGCGTGCGCATCGTGCCCGGTGTGGAACTGAGCACGCACTTCGAAAACGAAGAACTGCATCTGCTCGGCCTGCACATCGCCAATCGCGATGCCATCCGCAGCGCCCTGCAGGAGTTCCAGGCGCAGCGTGTTGTACGTGCCGAACGCATCGTGGCGGTGCTCAATGCGCATGGAATTCCGATCACCATGGAGTCGGTCCTGCGCGAAGCCGCCGGCGGCGCCGTGGGGCGTCCGCATGTGGCCCGGGCGATGCTGGCCGGTGGATGGGTGCGGGAATTCCGTGAGGCCTTCGACAAGTGGATCGGCTTCGGTCGGCCCGCATACATGGCCAAGGACCGATTCGAGGTGGTCGACGCCATCGCCCTCGTGCATCGCGCCGGTGGACTCGCGGTGTGGGCACATCCCGGCGAGCTCGCAACCATCCCGCGCATCCGCAAGCTGGTGGACGTTGGCCTCGATGGTGTGGAAGTGTTGCACCCCAGTCACCCGCCATATCTCGTGCAGCGCCTGTTCGATCACGTGACGCAACTCGGTGTGCTGCCAAGCGGCGGTTCCGATTGGCACGGCACGACTGATGGCCCGCGCAAGCTCGGTGGACAGCAGGTGCCCAAGTCCTGGCTCGCCATGCAGGATGCCGTCGTCGCTTCCAGGCTGGCAGCCGTCTGAGCATGTCCACGCCGCGTCGTGTCGCACTCGTCACGGGTGGCGCTCGGCGTGTGGGCGCGGAGATCGCGCGCAGCTTTGCAGGGCGCGACTACGATCTGTTACTGCATCACGGCAACTCGCCTGACGACGCAGCCTCTCTGGCGACCGAGCTCACCAGGCAACACGGCGTGCGCGTGGAGGTCGTGCAGGAAGACCTCCGCGAGGCCGAGGCGCCGGCCCGCATCGTCGACGCGGCGCTGACCCGCTTTGGTGTGCTCGATGTGGTGGTGAGTTCCGCGTCGGTCATGGAATACATGGCGCTCGATGCGGTGACACCGGAGCATTGGGCCCACACGGAAGCCGTGAATCTGCGTGCGCCGTTCTTTCTCATGCAGGCAGCCGCTCGTGTCCTGCGCGACGGTGGCGTGATCGTGCAGATGTCCGATCATCTCGCGTTCGAAACGCTGTACCCGAATCTGATCCCGCATCAGGTGACGAAGGCGGGCGTTACGACGTTGGTGACCACGATGGCGGCCGCGCTGGCACCGCGGATTCGCGTCAACGCGGTGGCGCCAGGTCTCGTACTGGCACCCGATAACATGAGCGACGCGGCGCTGCAGAAATTTCTGGCCGACGTGCCACTCGCACGCAGTGGTACGCCGCAGGATGTGGTGCGGGCGATCCACTATCTCGTCGACGCGACGTACGTGACGGGCGAAGTGCTGCGCGTCGACGGCGGGCGACACCTGCGTCGTTGATGCCGGACGCGCGTACGATGTCGTCTCGTGACGTGCCCCTGGAGTTTGGCCGCATCATCGTGATTGGCGGCGGATGTTACGGCAGCTGGTACACACAACAGCTCGGACGTGCATTCGCGCGTGGCGTGTTGCGCGTGAACGAGGTCATTGTGGTGGACCGCAATCACGACTGCACCGTTGCGATGCGCATTGAAGAGGGGGTGTACGGCGCTTTGCCCGTGCGTCTGCGCGTGGCTGCGTGGGATGACTTCCTCGACGAGTGGCTGGGAGAAGGTGTGGATGCGCTGCGCCACGACGCCATGGTGCCATCACCGCTGATGCCGCATGTCTGTCTCGACTGGCTCATGCGCCGCGCCGCGAGCCGGTGGCCCGGCCGCGCCATGCGGGTGGATCCGCTGGATTTCGATCCGGCCACGCCATGGCAGCGTGCCGCGCCCGATGGGCGGCACTATGTCTCCTTCGCCACCTGGATCTGTCCGACCAACTGCATCGAGCCTGTCAGTTGTCCCGCCATCAAAGCCCCGCGGGACTGGAGCATGCCGGTGACTATCGGTCGCATCGCCACACTCGAGACAGCACCGGTGGGGACCGAGTCCCGGCCGACCCTCCGGGGAACAGTTAGTTTTCACTGTGTACATCGCACGTATGGTGTCGGAATGATCGACGCGGTGTCGATCGCCGAGGCAGACGTCAGGCTGAGTGCGTGGGGCGGAGAAGGCCCGTGTCGCGTGCTCGTCGGCACGATGTCACACTGCCACGGCGCTCTCGGCGTACTCGCACTCGACTGAACGCGCGATCCACTTCATTGCAGCCATGTCTGATACACGCACCGAAAATCTTGTCATCATCGGCAGCGGCCCGGCCGCCTGGACAGCAGCCATTTACGCGGCGCGCGCCAATCTCAACCCGCTCGTGTTCGAAGGCGAACCGGTGGGGACGGAATTGCCTGGTGGCCAGCTCATGCTCACCACGGACATCGAAAACTTCCCGGGCTTTCCCGAGGCCGTGAGCGGGCCCGATCTCATGGAGCGCATCAAGGCGCAGGCCGTGCATCACGGCGCGCGGGTCGTTTCAGAGCTCGTGAAGACGGTGGACTTCTCGCAGCGTCCGTTCCGCATTGAGCCAAACTACGCGGAACCCCTCACTGCGCACACGGTCATCGTCGCGACCGGTGCAGCAGCCAAGTGGATCGGGCTCGATAGCGAAATGCGCCTGGCGCAGACGGGCGGTGGTGTGTCTGCCTGTGCGGTGTGCGATGGCGCCATGCCGTTCTATCGGCAGAAGCGCTTGCTGGTCGTCGGTGGTGGTGACACCGCGATGGAAGAAGCCATGTACCTCACCAAGTTCGCCAGTGAAGTCGTCATCGTGCATCGCCGCGACAGCTTCCGCGCGTCGAAGGTGATGGCCAACCGTGTGCTGTCACATCCCAAGGTGCGAGTGCTCTGGAACAGCCGCGTCACGGAAGTGCTGGGCACCGACTTCATCACCGGTGTGCGGCTCGAAGACACGACCACCGGTGCGACCAGCGAGCTCGAAGCGGGTGGCCTGTTCGTAGCGATCGGGCACACTCCCAATACGCGATTCCTCAACGGGCAGCTCGATACCACCGAGCATGGCTACATCAAGGTCGCACCGTGGCGCACGGCCACCACGGTCGATGGGGTGTTCGCGGCGGGCGATGTCATCGATGATTACTACCGGCAGGCGATCACGTCGGCGGGTACGGGCTGCATGGCTGCACTCGAGGCCGAACGGTGGCTCGCCCATCATGGCATTGGTGAATCGCCGGTGCTGGAGACAGGCGAATCCACCATCAGTACCGCCCCCAGCGATCAGTCGGCATGAGTGACGCGTCCGGTCAGTCGAAGACCCTCCGCGTGCAACAGCTCACCGTAGGGCCGCTGGAAGAGAACTGCTGGCTGCTGGCCGACCCCGTCAGCGGCAAGGCTGTGCTCGTCGATCCGGGGGATGAATCCGAGCGATTGCTGGCGGCCGTAGATGCCATGGGGTGCACCCTCGAGGCCATCTGGCTCACCCACGCGCATTTCGATCATGTGGGTGCCTTGGCGCCTGTGCTGCGGGCTCGGCCGGTGCCGGTCCGGCTGCACCCCCTCGATCTCCCCCTGTATGCCAATGCGGCCACAAGTGCCGCACGTTGGGGTATTCAGGTCGAGACACCCACAGGTCCTACGGAGGCGCTCGCCGAAGGGGACACGGTCACGCTGGGAGAATACGAGTTCGAAGTCTGGCACGTACCGGGCCACGCACCGGGTCACGTCGCCTTTATCGGTCACGGGCTGTGCATTTCAGGCGACCTCCTCTTTGCCGGCTCGATCGGACGCACCGACTTGCCGCTGTGCGACCCCAAGGCCATGCTCGCGTCATTGATGCGTGTCACGACTTTGGATGACGGAACTCGGGTATTGCCGGGTCATGGTGTTACTACCACGATCGGGCAGGAACGTCTGTCCAACCCCTTCCTGCGCGGCGCTGCCAGGCCCGTCGGGGCCTAACCAAGGCGACGTTCAGGGGTTCCCGCGCCCTCCAATCGAATTGCCATGCGTTCCTCGACGATACGTCTCACTTCTGCGGCCCGGGCCGCGGCGCTGTTCGCCGCCGTGGCCTTTGTGGGTGCCTGCAACTCGCTCACCGAGAGGGAGCAGTTCAACGACCGCTTTGGTGCCATCAGCATCTCTGCGCGCAACGCCAGCACCACGCAGGGCAGGGCTTCGGCGTCGATGATCGTGTTCGACGCGTCCTCGGTGTCCATTCCGAACAGCCTGCTGCAGCAGTCGGATCAGTGTGTCTACGCCAGCGTGGACACGACCACATCCACGCCGCGTGGACAACTGCGCGCTGGCGACGCCATCGCGATGACGGTGGGAGCCCAGAACCTGTCACTGCCGTTTTCCTCGACGCTTGTCCGCTACGCTACGCCGGAAGCAAATCCCTTCACGTACACGCGCGGCGATGAGGCCACGGTCACCGTGCCCGGTGAAGCCAACGGCTTTCCCGCCTCAAACATCAGCGTGAAGCTGGCCGAGCCGATCATCCCGGAGCCGATTCCGGCGTTGGTGAGCGGCCAGGTGCTGCCCATTCGTTGGAACGGTACCAACGATTCGACCGCAGCGATCATCCTCTCGCTACGCTATGCGAATCCGGCCACGTCCTCGTACGCCAATGAGCAGATTTACTGCGCATTGCGTGATGATGGCTCGGTGGACATCCCTGTTGGCGGTGTCGCGACACTTCTCGCCAGTCCCGCCAATCGCCGCTCAATGGTGCTGACGCGTTGGCGGACAAGCGAAAAAGTGCTGAACGAAACCACGCTGCTGCATATCGTCTCCACCATCGACACCACGGTGGCCGTACCCTGAAGTCCGCGCCGGGCCGCGGAGCCGCGGTCGGCGCCGGGAGTCCGTCATGACCTCGAGAATCGAGAAGGATCCGCTCGGCGAACTCGCCGTGCCGGCCGACGCCCTGTACGGCGTGCAGACCATGCGCGCCATACAGAACTTCGCTATCAGTGGCCTCAAGCCACTTGAGCCTTTTGTCGTGGCCCAGGTGTGGATCAAGAAGGCAGCCGCGCTCACGCATCGTGAGACCGGTCGCCTCGACGCCGAACGGGCGAATGCCATCATCGCAGCGGCGGACGAAGTCATCTCCGGTCAGCATGCCGAGCAGTTCGTGGTCGATCCATACCAGGCCGGCGCCGGTACGTCGCACAACATGAACGTGAACGAGGTGCTCGCCAATCGCGCCAACGAGCTGCTGGGGGGTGAGCGTGGGCGCTATGCGCCGGTGCATCCCAACGACCATGTGAACATGGCGCAGAGCACCAACGACACCATTCCCACCAACATTCGTTTGGCGGTGTTGCGTCAGCTGCCGGCGCTCGTGGGCGCGTTGCACGAGTTGGAGAACGCGCTCTCCGATCGTGCCGAGGTGTTCGATCACATCGTGAAAGCGGGGCGCACCCACCTGCAGGATGCGATGCCCATCAGGTTGGGACAGGAGTTCGCGGCGTACGCGGGCACCATGGCGCGTTGCCGCAAACGTGTGCTGCAAGCCGCCGACTATCTCAACGACCTCGGTATCGGAGGGTCGGCAGTGGGCACGGGCGTGACGGTGGAACCGTCGTATCCTGCGCTGATGGTGGGCCACCTGCGCACCATCAGTGGCATCGCGAGTCTGCGGGAAGGCGCCGATCGCATTCAGCTCATGCAGAGCATGGGTGACGCGGCAGCGTTCAGTGGGGCGTTGCGTGGTCTCGCCATCGAGTTGTCGAAGATCGTGAGCGACCTGCGCCTGATGGTTTCGGGACCGCGTACGGGTCTCGATGAAATTGTGCTACCGGCCGTGCAGCCGGGTTCGAGCATCATGCCGGGCAAGATCAATCCATCCATCCCGGAAATGGTCAATCAGGTGTGCTTTCAGGTTATCGGTTGCGACACCACCGTGACGATGGCGGCGGAACATGGGCAGCTCGAGTTGAACGTCATGATGCCGGTCATCGCGCACAACGTGCTGTTGTCCATGCAGATCCTCACCAACGCGATGAACACGCTCACGGAGCGGTGTGTGCAGGGCATCGAAGCGCACGAGGCCATGTGCCAGTACTGGGTAGGGCGGTCAGCGGCATTGGCCACGGCGCTCATGCCCCAGATCGGGTATGCGGCTGCTGCCGAGCTCGCCAAGCGATCGGTGAAGGAAGGGGTGCTGATCCGGGATTTGGTGAAACGGGAGGCGGTCATTCCCGCCGAGCAGGTAGACGACGTGCTGGACCTCAGGCGCATGACGGAAATCGGCGTCCCGAGCGGAAAGCACGGGGCGGTGGCGGGAGGCTGAGTCCGTGGGACGCTAGCTGTGCCTTGTTTCGGCGGGCCCCGAGGCCTAGACTCGATATATGCGGATTACAACCTGGGCTGAGTATGGGCTGATCTGCGCCCTACATCTGGCGCGTCGTAATGAGGCGGGACCAGTCACCGGGCGCGATGTGGCCGCCCGTGAGCGACTTCCTGGTGACTACGTCGAGCAGATTCTGCTCCGGATGCGTCGGGCCGGTATCGTCAACAGCACGCGCGGCGCGCGCGGCGGCTACTCGCTGGCACGCACGCCCGACCAGATCTCGGTGCGCGATGTGATCCAGGCCTCGGAGCTGACCACGTTCGATCTGCACTGCGTGAGCCACCCCGTGGACGCGGGACGTTGCTCGGCATCTGAAGACTGCAGCATTCGCCCCGTGTGGATGTTGCTGCAGAGCCGCATTGACGAGGTGCTCGAGGGCGTGAAGCTGAGCGACCTGCTCGCCGATGAGTCGGTGGTGCGGGATCGTGTCGGCCTGCCACATTTCGAGCGGCCGTCGATCCCGGGTGGATTGCCCATCCTCCAGCCCTGACGTCAGCGATGGGCTTCTGGAGTGAGTGGCAGGCGGCGCGTGAGCGTCGCCGTCGGGTGGCGAGCTATCTGAGCCACGTCCTCCGTGAGCCAGACGCCGAACAGCTCCGTTGGTTGAGCGCAGTCGCCTCGGATCCTGCCAGCGCGGCGCGCGAGCTCCGATATGCCCGGCGCGCCGTCGGTCTCATCGTCGCGGACCGCGATGCGCTCGATGACCGGACCGCTGCGGATGTCGCGCATCTGCTCGCGCCGGTGATCGCGAGTGAAGCCCGCCAGAACGCCAAATCGGGGCGGGGATGGAATGACCGTTGGCTCGCCTATACTGCCGCACTGGCGGTCCGCGGCAGTGTTGAGGCGCCCGCCGGTCGGCTGGCCCGGGTACTGCTCGAGGGGGCGGGGGTCACGGCTCCCTCGCCCGAAGTGGTACATCAGGCCACGGAGATGATTCAGCAGTATCGCGGCGCGCTGAACGAGGCGCTGCGTGCCGCCTTCGGTGACGCCGCGTTGCCAGAGGACGTTCGCCCCTCGGCGCTGCGAACCTGACTGAGTACAGCGTAGGCGGCGCGGACCGTCGGTGTTGTGGTGGGGTAAACGGCAAACGGGCCATGGATGCGGTCAGCACCATGGCCCGTTTGTCGAATCTCAACTACCAAACTCCATACTCGCTCAGCACGAGCAGGAGACGCGAGGTGCCGAAGGCCGGACTCGAACCGGCACGTCCTTGCGGACACTGCGCCCTGAACGCAGCGCGTCTACCAATTCCACCACTCCGGCAGATCCGCTGGCCCGTGTGACTGGGTAGCGGCAGGGCGAGAAGAATGGCCCCGTGAAGCGCGGAAGTCAACGCCAACCAAAGACCCGTCACAACTTCCGCCGCCTTCGAGGCCACCCAGCGATTACGTTACCTCGCGTATGGCAACCAAGGACACCGACGAACAGAACGAGCTCATTGCGCGAAACAAGCGCGCCCGACACGACTACGAGATTCTCGAGACGTGGGAGGCCGGCATTGTGCTGACCGGTACCGAGGTCAAGGCGTTGCGTGACGGTCGTGCCAACCTCACGGATGCTTTCGGCATCGTGAAGGACAGTGAGGTCTTCCTGCTGAATCTGCACATCGGTGCGTACGGTCAGGGCAACATGTTCAACCACGAGCCCACCCGTACCCGCAAGCTGTTGCTGCACCGGCGCGAGATTCGTCGACTCATTGGTGCGGTGGAGAGGCAGGGGCTCACCCTCGTGCCGCTCGACCTCTACTTCAAGGACGGACGCGTGAAGACCCGCATTGCGCTCGCGCGCGGCAAGCAGTTGCACGACCGTCGTGAAGACATCAAGCGACGCGACGCAGATCGCGAAATCGCCCGCGCGCTGCGACACCGCTGATCATGCTCGCGACGCTGGCCCTTCTTCTCCAGGTGGCAACGGGCGCCCAGTCCGCCGGCAGTGCGCAAGCACTCACGGTGCGAATGGGCGATCGCGTGCGTACGGTGAGCACGGTCCGGCATCCTGACGGTGGCATCGCCGTGCGAGCCGATGCCCTCGCCGAAGCGCTCGGCGGGCAGGTGGTGACGCAGCGTACGTCGCCGGCGCGCTATCGGTTCGAGGTGGGCACCACCGGCGTCGACATCGAGGCCGGCAGCACGCTGGCCGTGACTGCGGGCGACACGTTGCCACTGACTGCCCGGGTCTATCGGCTGGGCACCGCCCTGTACGTGCCACTCACGCTGGCCGTCGACGTCCTGCCACGCCTCGGAGCGGGCGTGATGTTCGACGCGGAAAAGGGTGAGCTCCGTCGGTTCGCTGCGGTCGTGGCGGGGCGTGGGCGGACGACGGACACTCCGCCCGCGCGTGCTGCCGCGACCCGCCCACCGGCATCGAGTGCGTCTCCGCCACCCGCCGCCGCGCCTCGGGTCGCGACGCAGACACCGGCCGGCGGTGCACGGCAGCATGTGGTCATTGTCGATGCGGGGCACGGTGGTGTCGACAACGGCATGTCCGGCCCTATCGGTGCACCGCGAAAGATTTACGAGAAGAACATCACGCTGGCGGTCTCGAAGCAGCTCGCCAAGGCACTCGAGCAGCGCAACGTGAAGGTGGTGATGACACGCACCACCGACACGCTCATCGCGCTGGGTGACCGCGGACGCATCGCGAACCAGGCGAAAGGCGATGTGTTCGTGTCCATCCACGTGAATGCGGCCAATCCGCGCTGGAAGAATCCCGGCGGCGCGCGCGGCTACGAGACCTACTTCCTCGCTGAAGCGAAGACCGAGGACGAGCGTCGCGTGGCGGCGATGGAAAACGAGTCCATCCGCTTCGAGACGACGGTGGATGCCACGCGTGATGATCCGCTGGGCTTCATTATTCGCGACATGGCGCAGAACGAACATCTGCGCGAATCCGGACGCCTCGCACAGTTGGTGCAGGGTGGGCTCAAGGCGGTGCACCCTGGCGTCAATCGCGGTGTGAAGCAGGCGGGCTTCGTCGTGTTGGTCACGGCGTTCATGCCCGCAGTGCTCGTGGAAATCGGATTCGGCAGCAATCCCAACGACTCGGCCTACATGACCAATCCCGAGAAGCAAGCCGAGATGGCAGCTTCCCTTGCTGACGCCATCGTGAAATATCTGGCGGAATACGAACGCAAGGTGAGCACGCCGTGACCAGCGTCGCGGCACCAGGTGCTTCCCGTGTCACGGTGGCTGGTCTCACGTTTCGCAATCCGGTGGTCCTGGCATCGGGCACGGCGGGCTTTGGGCAGGAGCTCGAGGATGTACTCGACCTGTCTGCGGTCGGTGGTATTTCCACGAAGGCGGTGAGTGTCGCACCGCGTCCCGGCAATCCCGCGCTCAGGGTGAGTGAGTTTGCGGGTGGCATGATGAACGCTATTGGCCTCGCCAATCCCGGGCTCGAAGCGGTGCGCCGCGACTATCTGCCATGGCTGCCGGCCCATCATCCCGACACGCGGGTGTTCGTGAACGTGGTGGGCAACAGCATCGAAGATTTTGCGACCGTGGTGCGCGGCCTCGATGATGCGCCTGGCGTCGATGCGTTCGAACTGAACGTGAGTTGCCCCAACGTGAAGGCGGGCGGACTCGAGTTCGGCGCCGATCCGCAGGCGCTGCATGCATTGGTGTCGTCGGCCCGGGCCGCCACAGCGCGCCCCATCTTCGTGAAGCTGTCGCCGACGCTGGGGGCCGCGATCGCCGACACCGCCCGTGTGGCGGTCGACGCCGGTGCGACCGGTCTGACATTGGTCAATACGATGCCGGGCACCGTCATCGATACAGATCGCCGCCGCCCGAAGCTCAGTTTTGGCAGCGGAGGGGTGAGTGGGCCCGCCCTGTTGCCCGTTGGCCTCCTGGCCACATGGCGGGTCAGCCGCGCGCTGCCCACGGTACCCCTGATCGGGCTTGGCGGCATCAGCACGGGGGATGACGCCGTGCAGTACCTCATGGCCGGTGCCACGTTGGTGGGTGTTGGCACGGCCGCGCTGCGCGACCCGCGCGCGCCTGAACGCATTGTGCGACAGCTGCAGCGGTGGTGCGACCGCGAAGGCGTCCGCGATATCACTTCCCTGATCGGAACCCTGCAGTGGCCGACCTGACCGCTGGTGCCTTTCCGACGGCGGGCGCGCGCCCAACCGTCATTCCCATCGTGGCGCTGGACGTGCCGGATCGTGCTGGCGCCGAGGCCATCGTGGAGCGCCTTGGTGAATCCTGCGCGTTCTACAAGGTGGGATTGGAGTTGTTTGCCGCCGAAGGCCCGACGATCGTGGCCTGGCTGCGCGGGCAGGGGAAGCAGGTGTTTGTCGACCTCAAGCTGCACGATATCCCGAACACCGTGCGGGGGGCGGCACGCAGTGTCGCCCGGCACGGCGCCTCGCTGCTCACCATCCATGCGAGCGGCGGCGCGGAAATGATCGCCGCGGCGGTTGCCGGTGCGCTTGAGGGAGCGCCCGACGGCGGCTGCGGCATCCTTGGCGTCACCGTCCTGACCAGCACGGATGGCCACGGACTGGCAGCGGCCTGGGGGCGTTCCGGTCCGCTGGACGTGCAGCAGGAAGTGCTGCGGTTGGCCGGCGACGTGGCGGAACAGGGGGGCGCCGGCATCGTGTGCTCCGGTCACGAGGCCGCAGTGGTGCGGGCGGCCCATGGTGAACGGCTGGGGCTGCTGATTCCCGGCATTCGGCTGCCTGGTGGTGACGCCCATGATCAGCGCCGGGTGATGACACCCGCCGCGGCGGCCGACGCCGGGGCCCGGTGGCTCATTCTCGGACGGGCCGTGACGGGGGCCGCCGATCCGGTTGCCGCAATGGGCGCGGTGTACGCCGATCTGGAAGCGCGCGCGGTCTGAACCCACGCTGCGAATCCGCTCCGACCCCAGCCCGAATGGGGCGCGGAAAGGCGGGACTGGGGAGAGTTTGAGGGCCGGTTAGCCACCCTTGCGGGTCGGGTCTAACCCCGCTAAGCTGCGGGTCTTGCCTCTTTTTGGGCTTTTTACGCCTGTCAAGTGGTGGGATGTCCTCGGCCAATCCGCTGGCCACTTTTGCTTCGCCTGTGCGCGGAATCGGTCTCGATGGAAGCTTTGTGCTTCCCAGATGAGACGATGCTTCAGGGGCGATGAACAGCATGGGGAGTCCAGCCGGCCACCATCAGGGGTGGTGCGGGAGACTTCCGTCGGCGCGTGAGCGCCGAGGTGACCCGTGAAAGTTCGCAGCAGCGTGAAGCCGATCTGTGAGCACTGCAAGGTCGTGAAGCGACAGGGCGTGACTCGCATCATCTGCAAGCGCAACCCGAAGCACAAGCAGCGTCAGGGCTGAGGGGAAGCGCAAATATGGCACGTATCGCTGGTGTCGATCTCCCGCGTGAGAAGAAGGTGGAGATCGGCCTGACTTATATCTTCGGGATCGGCCGCAAGACGGCCCAGAAGATCCTCGAAGCCTCCGGTGTGTCGAGCGCGCAGCGCGTTCGCGACCTGAACGACAACGACCTGAACAAGCTCCGTCAGGAAATTGAGCGCAATCATCGCGTCGAGGGTGCCCTGCGCACCGAAGTCGCGATGAACATCAAGCGCTTGATGGACATCGGGTCGTATCGTGGGACGCGTCATCGCCGCGGCCTCCCCGTGCGCGGGCAGCGCACGCACACCAACGCGCGCACCAAGAAGGGGCCGCGCCGCGCTATCGCGGGCAAGAAGAAGGTGACCAAGTAAGCCATGGCTACCGCGAAGAAGACCAAGCGCGTCGTCGAGGCGGAAGGCATCGCCCACGTCAGCGCCACGTTCAACAACACGACCATCACGATCACCGACATGCATGGCAATGCCGTGTCGTGGGGATCGGCCGGCAAAGCCGGCTTCAAGGGCTCCAAGAAGTCCACGCCGTTCGCCGCCACGGTGGCGTCCGAGCAGTGCGCGCGCGAAGCGCTCACGCTCGGCGTGCGCCGCGTGCATGTGCGCGTGCAGGGACCGGGCTCGGGTCGTGAATCTGCTATCCAGGCGCTTGCCGCTGCCGGGCTCACCGTGAAGTCCATCCGTGACGTCACGCCGATCCCGCACAACGGTTGCCGTCCCCCCAAGCGTCGGAGGGTCTGACCATGGCACGTTATACCGGACCCAGCTGCCGTCAGTGCCGCCGCGAAGGCGCGAAGCTTTTCCTCAAGGGCACCAAGTGCTTCACGGAAAAGTGCGCGATCGATCGGCGCCCCTATGCGCCAGGCCAGCATGGCCAGGCCACGGCCCGTCGCAAGAAGATGTCGGAGTACGCCAAGCAGCTGCGTGAGAAGCAGAAGATCAAGCGCATCTACGGCGTGTCCGAAAAGCAGTTCCGCAACACGTTCGAGAAGGTCTCCACGCAGGCCGGCATCACCGGTCACAACCTCGTGGCGGCGCTCGAAACGCGTCTCGATAACGTGGTGTTCCGCATGGGCTTCGCGCCGAGCCGCAAGGCTGCGCGTCAGCTCATCCGTCACCGCCACATCGAAGTGAAGGGGCGCCTGCTCGACATCCCCTCCTACGCCGTACGTCCGGGCGAGGAAGTGCGGGTGAAGCAGTCCTCGCGCGAGCTCGTGCTCGTGCAGGGGGCGATGGAGCAGTCGGCGCGTGGCGCGTCGCTCTCGTGGATCGCGGTCGACAAGGAGTCGTTCTCCGGTCGCGTGCTCGAGAAGCCGCAGCGTCAGGCGGTGCCGCTCGCCGCGCAGGAACAGCTCGTCGTCGAACTGTACTCCAAGTAAGCGGTTTTGGGTTTGGCGGGACGGGTTTGGAGTACTCGGAACCCGTGGCCTCCAAACTCATCACTGCAGTTCTGGTCGGGGCCCGAACCCCTCTACGGGGCTGCCGCGCGTTCGGGGCGGGGCAGCGCGTCGCTGGTGCGATGGACTTCATCGCACTGGCGTGACCTCATTCTCACGAAATCATGGCAACGATCGATCTCTCCGGGCTCGTCCGTCCGCAGCTTGTCGAAGCAACCAAGCGCGAGGACAGCCCGAATCTGGCCGAATTCCGCCTGCAGCCGCTCGAACGCGGCTTCGGGCACACGCTGGGCAACGCGATGCGCCGACTGCTCCTGTCGTCGCTGCGTGGCTCCGCCGTGTGGGCGTTCCGTATCGATGGCGTGGTGCATGAGCACCAGACCATCGGCGGCGTCGTGGAAGACGTGCACCAGATCATCGGTAACCTGAAGACGCTGACGCTCGCCCTTCCGGATGAAGTGGAGCAGACCGTGCTCCGCATCAGCAAGTCCGGCCCGGGCACCGTCACGGCCGCAGACATCGTCGCGACCGGTGGCGTGCGCATCGTCGACCCGTCGCACCACATCTTCACCATCACGGGCGAGCGCGATTTCAACATCGAGCTCTACGTGAACAAGGGTCGTGGCTACATCGAGAGCGATCAGCATCCCGCCGACAAGAATCTTTCGGTCGACGTGGTGCGCATCGATGCCATCTACAGCCCGGTCCGTCGTGTGAACTTCACCGTCGCGGAAACCCGCGTCGGCCAGCGCACCGACTACGACCGCCTGACGCTTACCGTCGAAACCAACGGCACGATGTCGCCCGAGGAAGCGGTGAGCTATGCAGCCGCATTGGCCCAGACCCACTTCCAGTACTTCGTGGGCTTTGGTTCCTCCGCGTCCGCGCAGCCTGGTACGACCGGTGACGGCGCCAACAGCGACGCCATCCGTCTCGCCGAACTGTTCCGTACCCCGATCGACGATCTCGAACTCTCGGTTCGCTCGGTCAACTCACTGAAGAACTCCAACATCCGCTCGCTCGGCGATCTGGTTCGCCAGACCGAGGCGCAAATCCTCCAGGTCAAGAACTTCGGTAAGAAGTCTCTGCAGGAAATCGCCGCGCTGCTCGAGAAGGAAGGGCTCAACTTCGGTATGCGCTACGAAGAGAGTGCGGACGGTGTCCGCATCCTCGACATGGGCACCCCGCCCAGCCGCGCTGCTGAGAATGCGCCCGACGAAGACGACGACGAGGATTGATCTCCCATGCGCCATCGTAAGGCCAACCGCCAGCTCCGGCGGACCAGTGAGCAGCGCCTCGCGCTGCTCCGCAATCTCGCCACCTCGCTCATCGAGCAGGGGGCGATCGAGACGACCGAGGCCAAGGCCAAGGAGCTCCGCCCGTTCGTCGAGAAGCTTATCACCAAGGCCCGCACCGGCACGCTCCACGCGCGTCGGCTTGCTGGCAAGCACGTCCACAAGCGTGAAGCTGCGGACAAGCTCTTCCAGGAGCTTGGCCCCGCATTCGCAACGCGCCCGGGCGGCTACACGCGCATTCTCAAGACCGGCCACCGCAAGGGTGACGGTGCTGAGATGGCGCGGATCGAACTGATCCTCAGCTGAGACCAACACCCATGGCTATCAATCGCAATCGCTGCTACCACTGCGACAAGGGTGTTGCTTTCGGCAACAACGTCTCGCACGCGAACAACAAGACCCGCCGCACCTGGAAGCCCAATCTCCAGGTTGTGCGCACGCTTTCGGCGGGCAAGATCATCAAGGTCAAGGTGTGCACCCGCTGCCTCGCGGCAGGCAAGGTGCAGCGCGCTCCGCGCGGCCAGGTCGCCGTCGCCTGATCTGTCTGGTCCGGTGTACAAGCGGGGAGCTCGCACGTTGCGATGCTCCCCGTTTTGCCTATCTGCCACTTTCTCGACCCACACCGCTCTCCACGCGTGAAGACTGCGCTGATCACCGGCATCACCGGTCAGGATGGTTCGTACCTCGCTGAGCTGCTGCTCGCGAAAGGCTACCGCGTCGTCGGCGTCGTGCGCCGCTCCTCGACCACCCCGTACGAGCGGATCGCGCACCTCGTCGATCGCATCGAGCTCGCGTCGGCCGACCTGCTCGACCAGACGTCGCTCACCGATGTCGTCCAGGCCACACGCCCCGACGAGATCTACAATCTCGCCGCGCAGAGCTTCGTGCAAACGTCGTGGAACCAGCCGGTGCTCACCGGTGAGTTCACGGCGCTTGGCGTAACCCGCATGCTGGAAGCGTTGCGCAAAGCCGCACCGGAAGCGCGCTTCTATCAGGCCAGCTCCAGTGAGCAATTCGGCAAGGTTGTCGAAACCCCGCAGCGCGAGAGTACGCCGTTCTATCCGCGCTCCCCGTACGGCGTGGCCAAGGTGTACGGACATTGGATCACCGTGAACTACCGCGAGAGCTTCAACCTCTATGCGGTGTCCGGCATCCTGTTCAATCACGAGTCACCGCGGCGCGGGCTCGAATTCGTGACGCGCAAGATTTCCGACGGTGTGGCGCGCATCAAGCTCGGACTGCAACGCGAACTGCGACTCGGCAATCTCGACGCACGGCGTGACTGGGGCTTTGCCGGCGACTACGTCGACGCGATGTGGCGGATGCTGCAGCAGGACACGCCCGACGACTTCGTCATCGGGACGGGCGAGACCTACTCGGTGCGTGATTTCTGCGAGGCGGCGTTCGGTGCCGTGGGCCTCGACTACCGCGAGTTCGTGACGCAGGACGAACGCTTCTTCCGTCCTGCGGAGGTCGATCTCCTGGTGGCCGATCCGACCAAGGCGCAGACGCAGCTGGGTTGGACGCGACGTGTGGGTTTCGCTGAGCTGGTGGGCATGATGGTCGAAGCCGACCTGGCACGGTACGCCGCCACACGGTGACTACATCGGAACCTCCAGCCGCGGGGCTTCCTCCACGTCCGTTGCGCCGGGTCCTTGTGACGGGCGCATCGGGCTTCGTGGGCAGTTGGCTGCTACCGGCTCTCGTGGCCGAGGGCGCGGAAGTGTTCGCGCTCACGATGACCTCCGCCAGCGACACACCGGCATCGCGTGGCGTGCCAGTGATGCCGGCCGACATTCACTGGCGCAGCGGCGATCTGCGGGATGACGGGTTTGTGTCAACCGTGGTGGAAGAAGCGGCCGCCGATGCCGTCATTCACCTCGCCGCCATTTCCCATTTGCCAACGGCGGCGGCGGATCCTGCCGGCGCCTGGGATGTGAACGTCACCGCTACCGCAAGGCTGCTGCATCACCTGGACCGCGCGCGAGCGGCAGGACGCAGCGATCCGCTGGTGCTGCTGGCAGGCAGCGCCGAACAGTATGGCCGGGACGAGAGTCACGCGCCGCTACTCGCCGAGGATGCGGTACAGGCGCCTCGCACCGTGTACGCCGCCACCAAGGCCGCGCAGGAAGTGCTGGCATTCCAGTGTTGGCGCGCCAGCGGCCTTCGGACCGTGGTGGCGCGCAGTTTCAACCATAGCGGACCGGGACAACCGTCGCGCTTTCTGTTGCCCGCTCTGGTGGCAAGAGCCCATGGGTTGAAGGACGCACCAGCCGGTGCGCCGATGCCCGTCGGTAACCTCTCGCCGATACGCGACTTCCTCCATGTTCGTGACGTGGTGGCTGCGTATATTTCCCTATGTCAGCAGGGTATGCCTGGAGAGGCGTACAACGTGGCCAGCGGTACCGGATGGTCGGTGCGCGAAGTCCTCGATCGGGTGCTGGCGCGAGCAGGTGTCCGCGCCGTGCCCACTGAGGATCCTTCACTGGTTCGACCTGTTGACGTCCCCGTACTGATCGGGGACCCGCGGAAGCTGCAGCACGCCACAGGCTGGCGTGCAACGCGTTCTCTCGACGACATCATCGACGATCTGTTCCATGCCGAGACGTTCTGACCTGCACCGGATTCTCGTGATCGGCTCCGGGCCGATCATCATCGGTCAGGCTGCTGAGTTCGACTATTCCGGGACCCAGGCTACGAAGGCCCTTCGCGAGGAGGGCTACGAAGTCATTCTTGTGAATTCCAATCCGGCCACCATCATGACCGATCCGGAGTTCGCGGATCGCACATATGTGGAACCGGTGACGCCGGAGTTTGTCGAGAAGGTCATCGCCAAGGAACGTCCCGATGCCGTGTTGCCCACCATGGGCGGACAGACGGCACTCAATGTCGCACTGGCTTTGCACGACAACGGCGTGCTGGCCAAGTACGGCTGCGAATTGATCGGTGCCAACGCGCGTGCCATTCGTGTCGCCGAAGACCGGAAGCTCTTCGCCGAGGCGATGGAGAAGATCGGTCTGCGCTGCCCCACGGGTCGCACGGTGACGTCACTCGACGAAGCGCTCGCCGCCGTCGAGGACACGGGGTTCCCCGCGATCATCCGCCCGTCGTTCACGCTCGGCGGCACCGGTGGTGGCATCGCATACAACCGCGAAGAGTTCGAAACGATCGTGCGCCGTGGCCTCGATCTCTCGCCCGTGCACTCGGTACTCATCGAGCGCTCGCTGCTCGGGTGGAAGGAGTTCGAGCTCGAAGTCATGCGCGACTGCGCTGACAACGTGGTGATCGTCTGCTCGATCGAGAACCTCGATCCCATGGGTGTGCACACCGGTGACTCGATCACGGTGGCGCCGGCCATGACGCTCACCGATCGCGAATATCAGGTGATGCGCGATGCGGCGGTTGCGATCATCCGCGAGATCGGCGTCGATGCTGGTGGGTGCAACATCCAGTTCGCGGTGAGTCCCACCACTGGTGAACTCATCGTCATCGAGATGAACCCGCGTGTGTCGCGCTCGTCTGCACTGGCGTCGAAGGCCACGGGTTTCCCCATCGCGCGCATCGGCGCCAAGCTCGCCGTGGGCTACACACTCGACGAGGTGCCGAACGACATCACGAAGACCACGCCGGCCAGCTTCGAGCCGGTGCTCGATTACGTCATCGTGAAGTGTCCGCGTTTCGCCTTCGAGAAGTTCGCGGGTTCCGATCCTGGGCTGACCACGCAGATGAAGTCCGTCGGCGAGTCGATGGCCATCGGGCGCACGTTCAAGGAGGCCTTCCAGAAGGCCCTGCGTGCGCTCGAGACGGGCCGCGCTGGATGGACGGTGGCCGATCGCCTGCAGGACGACCGCCTCACCGAAGGTTCGAAGGAAGAGCTGCGCGGTGCACTGCGTCGCCCCACGCCGGAGCGGATCTTCCAACTCAAGCGCGCCATGCTGCTCGGCATGGACACCAAGGAGCTGTACGAGATCACGGCCATCGATCCGTGGTTTCTCGATCAGCTGCGCGAACTGATCGACGCCGAACAGTGGTACGGGGAGCTTGGCGGCGTGGATGAAGAATCGATGCGCCGTATGAAGCGCCTTGGTTTCTCCGATCGCCAGCTGGGCAGCCTGCGTGGTCAGACGGAAGGTGAGGCTCGCGCCGAGCGCTGGGCGCTTGGCGTGCGGCCGTCGTACAAGATGATCGATACCTGCGCTGGTGAATTCCCGTCGAGCACACCGTACCTGTACGGCAACTACGACGAGGAAAGCGAGGCGGCCACCAGTGGTCGCAAGAAGGTCGTGATTCTCGGATCCGGCCCGAATCGCATCGGCCAGGGTGTCGAGTTCGACTACTGCTGTGTGCGCGCCGTGCTGGCGCTGCGCGAGCAGGGGTACGAGACCATCATGGTCAACTCGAATCCCGAAACCGTCTCCACGGATTTCGATATCTCCGACAAGCTGTACTTCGAGCCGCTTTCGCTCGAGGATGTGTTGGAGATCGTGCAGCGCGAAAACCCCGAGGGTGTGATCGTGCAGCTGGGTGGCCAGACGCCGCTCAAGCTCACACGCCCGCTCGAAGCGGCAGGTGTGAAGATCCTCGGCACCTCACCCGATGCCATCGACGCTGCAGAGGATCGCCGGCGTTTCGAAGCCATCGCGCGTGAGCTGGGCATCGAGCAGCCGGCCAACGGCACGGCCACCAGCGTCGATGAAGCGGTGGTGATCGCGCAGCGCATCGGCTTCCCGGTGCTCGTGCGTCCGTCGTATGTGCTGGGCGGCCGTGCGATGGAGATCGTGCACGATGAAGCATCGTTGCGTGACTACTTCGAGCGCGCGGCCCGTGTGAGCGAAGAGCGTCCGGTGCTGGTCGATCGGTTCCTCGAGGACGCGTTCGAAGCGGATGTCGATGCGCTGTCGGATGGTACGAACGTGGTGATTGGCGCCGTGATGGAACACATCGAAAGCGCCGGCATTCACTCCGGTGACTCCGCCTGTATCCTGCCGCCCTATCTCATCCCGGCTGCCGCCGTGGAGCAGATGAAGGCGCACACGATCGCGTTTGCCAAGCGGCTGGGTGTCGTCGGCCTGATCAACGTGCAGTACGCCTACAAGGATGGACAGGTGTACGTGATCGAGGTGAACCCGCGTGCGTCGCGCACCGCGCCGTTCGTCTCCAAGGCGATCGGTGTGTCGCTGCCTTCGGTGGCGGCGCGTCTCATGCTGGGTGAAACGCTCGAACAGATCGGCTTCACGCAGGAGATCGTACCGCCGTACATCAGCGTGAAGGAAGCGGTGTTCCCGTTCAACAAGTTCCGCGAGTTCGATCCGGTGCTTGGACCGGAAATGCGCTCGACGGGCGAAGTGATGGGTATCGACGATGATTTCGGCGCCGCGTTCCTCAAGTCCCAGCTCGCGGCGGACAACGCCCTGCCGCGCGAAGGCACCGTGTTCTTCACCGTGTCCGACGGCGACAAGCCTGCGGCGGCGTCACTCGCGAGCCGGTTGCATGCGATCGGCTTCTCGATTCTCGCCACCAGTGGCACCGCGGCATACTTCCGGGAGCAGGGCATTCCGGTCACGAGTGTGCTCAAGGTGCACGAGGGACGTCCCCATGGCGTGGACAAGATCCTCAATGGCGAAGTGCAGCTACTCGTGAACACGCCGCTGGGCAAGCATGCGCAGGTCGATGACGAGAAGCTGCGTCAGGCGGCTATCGCGAATCGCTTGCCGTACACGACCACGCTGACGGCGGCCAATGCGGCGTACGAAGCCATTGCTGCGCGCCGCACGCGTGAGCCGGTGGTGCGTTCGTTGCAGGAGTGGCACGAGATTCTTCGTGCCGGCAAGCCGGCCGGAGTCGCGTGAGCACCATTCGCGCCGTTCCTGGAATGATCGCGCGCGCCGGCGAGGGACATGTCGGCGCGACGGTCGTGCTGGGCGAGGGTGCCATGGTGCACGAGTCGGCGTACGTCGATGATGGAGCCGTCATCGGCGAGAACACGCGCGTGTGGCACTTCTGTCACGTGCTGGGCGGCGCCGTCATTGGCGCCCGCTGCTCGTTGGGGCAGAACGTCGTGGTGATGAACAAGGTCACCATCGGCGACAATGCCAAGATCCAGAACAACGTGTCGTTGTACGAAGGGGTGGAGCTCGAGCAGGACGTGTTCTGTGGGCCATCCATGGTATTCACCAATGTCTACAACCCGCGCAGCGCCGTCTCACGCAAGGACGAGTACCGGCGCACGCTGGTGCGGCGTGGCGCAAGCATCGGTGCGAATGCCACCATCGTGTGCGGTGTGACGATCGGGCGTTTTGCGTTCATTGGCGCGGGGGCGGTCATCAACCGTGACGTGCCAGACTACGCACTCATGGCCGGCGTGCCGGCTCGTCGTATCGGATGGATGTCCGAGGCAGGGTATCGCCTGACACCTGTGGTTCCGGCCACTGGATCCGATGTCGAGATTTTGCGCTGTGAAGGAACTGGTGCCTTGTATGAGCGCCGCGGCGATGTCGTCGTG
Source organism: Gemmatimonas sp. (assembly GCF_036405635.1). GTDB lineage: Bacteria > Gemmatimonadota > Gemmatimonadetes > Gemmatimonadales > Gemmatimonadaceae > Gemmatimonas. Next base: position 22,645 of record NZ_DASWXE010000117.1, read on the forward strand.
CGGCAGGAGGAGCAGTGACCGAGAAGATCGTACCGGCCGGAACGCCGATTCGTGTGTCGCTCGTGGGATGTGGCCGTATCAGCCGCAATCACTTCGACGCGATCGCGAAGATTCCCGACCTCCAACTCGTGGCGGTGGCCGACTCGGTCGCCGAGCGTGCGGAGCAGGCGGGCACGGCGGCGGGCGTGCCATGGTTTCAGAGCCTCGAGCAGATGCTGACCGAGGTGCCCAGTGATGTGGTGGTGGTGGCCACGCCGAGCGGACTGCATCCGCAGCACGGTATTCTGGCTGCCAAAGCTGGTCGGCACGTGATCAGCGAGAAGCCGATGGCCATCTCTCTGGCGTCGGCCGATGCGCTGGTGCAGGCCTGCGACGACAACCATGTGCATCTGTTCGTGGTGAAGCAGAATCGCCTGAATCCGCCGATCGTGCTGCTCAAGCGCGCGATCGATGCCGGGCGTTTCGGACGCATCTACATGGCCAACTGCACCGTGCGCTGGACCCGTCCGCAGGACTACTACGACCAGGCGCCGTGGCGCGGCACGTGGGAGTTTGATGGCGGCGCGTTCATGAATCAGGCGTCGCACTATGTGGACCTGATGCAGTGGCTGGTCGGGCCCGTGGAGAGCGTGATGGCCAAGACGGCCACCATGGCCCGTCGCATCGAGGCGGAAGATTCGGGCGTGGCCGTGCTCAAGTTCCGGTCGGGCGCCATTGGCACCATCGAAGTGACGATGCTGACCTACCCGAAGAACCTCGAGGGATCGATCACGATCCTGGGGGAGAAGGGATCGGTGAAGATCGGCGGTACTGCCGTGAACAAGGTGGAGCACTGGCAGTTCGCCGACTACGACGATGATGACAAGTATGTCGAGCAGTCGAACACCAACCCGACCAGCGTGTACGGGTTCGGTCACGAAGGGTACTACCGCAATGTGGTGTCAGTGCTGCGAGGCGAGGCCCGTCCGGACACCGACGGGCGGGCAGGTCGCAAGTCGCTCGAGCTGATCCTGGGGATTTACGAGTCAGCGAAGACGGGACGTGACGTTCCGCTGCCGCTGCGCGTGAACATCTGAATATCATCGTTCGACCTTTTCATTCCTGACGCCATGGCAGTCCCCCTTCTCGATCTCAAGGCCCAGCACGCGACGATCCGCGACGATGTGGTCGCAGCGCTGATGGCCGTGGTGGATTCGCAGACCTTTATCCTCGGCGAACCGGTCAGTGACCTGGAGCGCGAGGTGGCGGCACTTTCGCAGACCCGGCATGCCGTGGGCTGCGCCAACGGCACCGATGCCATCCTGATCGCGCTGCGTGCCCTGGGCGTGGTACCGGGTGACGAGGTGGTCACCACGCCCTTCACATTCTTCGCGACGGCCGGCGCCGTGCACAACGTGGGTGCACGCCCGGTGTTCGTGGACATCGATCCGCGCACCTTCAACATCGACCCGGCGGCCGTGGGTGCGGCGATCAATGGCCAGACGAAGGCCGTGATTGCCGTGGACCTGTTTGGCCAGATGGCGGCGATCGAGCAGATCGTGGCCACGGCGGGCCGTGTGCCGGTGATCGAGGATGCGGCGCAGACAATCGGCGCGAGTCGCGTCATCGATGGGAAGCGGGTGATGGCTGGTGAGGCAGGGGCCATCGGCACCTTCAGCTTCTTCCCGTCCAAGAACCTTGGCGGCTATGGCGACGGCGGAATGGCCGTCACGCAGGACGACGTGCTGTTCGACCAGCTCATGAAGCTCCGCACGCACGGCGGACGAAAGACGTACTACCACGAAATTGTGGGTTACAACAGCCGTCTCGACGCGTTGCAGGCTGCGGTGTTGCGCGCCAAGCTGCCACACCTCGAGGGCTGGAGCGCCGGTCGCCGCCGCAATGCGGCATACTACGACGCGGCATTCGCCGATGTGCCCGAGATCGTGACGCCGTACATCGATCCGGCGAACACGTCGATCTACAACCAGTACACCATCCGTGTGCCGCGCCGCGACCAGTTGCAGGAGCAGCTCAAGGCCCGTGGCATCGGCTCGAGTGTGTACTACCCGCTGCCGCTCCATCTGCAGCCGTGTTTTGCCTACCTGGGCTATCGTGAAGGGCAGTTCCCGGAATCGGAGCGGGCCGCGCACGAAGTGCTCTCGTTGCCCATCTACCCCGAGCTCAGCACCGCGCAGCTCGACGAGGTGATTGGTGTGGTCCGTGCCTTCTTCGGTCGGTGATCGCCATGAGTGAAGCCAGTGACATGAAGCAGCAACTGCTGGACCGGATTCACGATCGGTCCGGCGTGATCGGTGTGATCGGCCTTGGCTATGTGGGCCTGCCCCTGGCCATGGAGTTCGTGCACGCCGGGTTTCGCGTCATCGGCTATGACGTCAGCGAGCGCGTGGTCGAGCTGCTCATGGCGGGCCAGTCGCACATCCAGGACGTGCCGGCCGCGCAGGTACAGGCCGCGGTGGCCAGTGGCAGCTTCGTGGCCACGGCGCTCGAGGACCGGTTGGGGGAGTGCGACGCCATCTCGATCGCGGTGCCGACGCCGCTCTCCAAGACCCGCGATCCGGATATGGCCTATGTGCTGAGCGCGGCGGACGCGATCGCCCGGCAGGCGCACCCCGGATTGTGTGTGGTGCTGGAAAGCACGACCTACCCCGGCACGACCCGGGAGCTGTTGCAGCCCCGGCTCGAGGCCAAGGGGCTCACCGTCGGGCGCGACATTTTCGTGGCCTTCAGCCCCGAGCGGGTCGATCCGGGCAATCCGACCTACAACACCAAGAACACGCCGAAGGTGGTTGGCGGCGTGACGCCCGCCTGTGTGGAAGTGGCGGCGGCGCTCTACGAGAGCTGCATCGACACCGTCGTTCCGGTGACCTCGCCCGAGGCGGCCGAGCTGGTGAAGCTGCTGGAGAACACGTTCCGGGCGGTCAACATCGGCCTGGTGAACGAAATCGCCATCATGTGTGACAAACTGGGCGTGAACGTCTGGGAAGTCATCGATGCTGCCGCCACCAAGCCCTTCGGGTTCATGAAGTTCACCCCGGGACCTGGCATCGGCGGGCACTGCATTCCGCTCGACCCGCACTATCTCGCCTGGAAGATGCGTACGCTGAACTACAAGACGCGGTTCATCGACCTGGCGAGCGAGATCAATTCGCACATGCCCGAGTGGGTGGTGCAGAAGGTGGCCGACGCGCTCAATGAGGTGCGTAAGTCGGTTCGGGGCAGCCGGCTGCTGGTGCTGGGCGTGGCCTACAAGCGCGACATCGATGACGTGCGGGAGAGCCCCGCGCTGGACGTGATCCGGCTGCTCGAGGAGCGCGGCGCTCATGTGGAGTTCCACGACCCGTTCGTGCATGAGTTCCGCGAGGAAGGCCACACGCGCAAGGGGGTCGAACTCAGCGACGAGATGCTGCGCTGGGCGGATGCCGTGGTTGTCATCACCGACCACAAGCAGCTCGACTACCAGCGGGTGGTTGACCACGCGGCATTGCTGGTGGATACCCGAAACGTGACGGCCTCCCTGCGTCCCGGACGGGCGCGCATCGTGCCGCTGGCGGCTGGAATCCGGTCCGTAGGGGGCGTGGCGTGAACGTTGGGGCCGGGATGAACCACGGCGAGTCTGTCGAGGGTATGTTGTGGGCATGAGATACGTTCCAACCCGCATCGAATGGCGCCTGATGCTGCTGCTGAGTGTCGCAGCGGCCGTGGCTGGCTGTTCGCGCGGTTTCCGTCCGCAGGACTTTGCGACGCCGGAAGCCCTGTTCAAGGCGTCGTTGCAGGAATTCGAGCGCAAGAAGTGGGACAACGCCCAGCTGGGCTTTGAACGGCTCACGAACGACCTGTCGTCCCGTGATCCGCTGCTGGCTCCGGCGTATTTCTATCTCGCGCTGACGCATGAGCGAAAGCACGAGTACCTGCTGGCTGCGCAGGCGTTTGAGCGCGTCACGGACGGATTCCCCGACGACACGCTCGCGGCGACCGCCATGCTCGGCAGCGGGCGCTCCTACCAGAACATCTGGCGCCGCCCGTCTCTCGACCCCGAGCAGGGACAGAAGGCGGTCTCCGTACTGCGGGCGCTGTTGTCGTCGTATCCCGACGCCAAGGAGACCGAGGACGCCAAGGTCCGCATCGCCACCCTCGAAGAATGGTTCGCGGAAAAGGACTACCAGACGGGCGTGCACTACGTGCGAGTCCGTCGGGCGATCGATCCGGCGATCATCTACTTCAAGGACGTTGTCACCACGTACCCGTCCACGAAGGCGGCGCGGCTGTCCTGGCTGCGCCTGCACGAGCTGTACACGAAGATCCGCTGGAAGGAGGATGCCGCGGAGACGTGCACGGCCATGTGGAAGGCGTATCCGGGTGATCCCGAGGTGCGCACTGCCTGCGGTGCGCAGCCGGCTGACACGACGGCCGCTCCAGGGCCGGCCGCGGTACCCGCCGCACGGGACACGCTTGCCCTGGCCCCGCTGTCAGCGCGAATGCCTGTGGTGTATGCCCGCCCCGCGCCAGTCGGGCGCGGCTGACCGTCTGTGCGACTCGGCCTTTTCGGCGGCAGCTTTGATCCGCCGCATGTGGGCCACCTGCTGGTCGCACAGGACGCCGTCGAGGCGCTCCGTCTCGACCACCTCCTCGTCATTCCCGCGGCGCAGCAGCCGCTGAAGGGTGCCCACCAGACCGCCGCCGAACACCGGCTGGCCATGGTCCGGGCGTGCTTCCAGGGTATCCAGGGGATCGAGGTGGACCCGGTCGAAATCGAACGGGGCGGGTTATCTTTCATGGTTGACACCGTGGAGGCCGTGCAACGGCGTTGGCCGGAAGCACACCTCCATCTGCTCGTTGGTCGCGATGTGGTTCCCACATTGCCACGCTGGCATCAGATCGGTCGGCTCCTCTCCATGGTCCGAATGGTCGTGCTCACGCGTGATGCAGCGCCGGAAGCCGGAACGCTGATGATCAACGGGGAGAGCGACGGCGGTGTGGTCGCTGAAGTGCTGTCCACCCGGCGGGTGGATATGTCGTCAACCGAAATTCGGTCGCGGGTTCGGGACGGACGCTCCATTCGGGGCTTCGTCCCCGATGCCGTGGCGACCTACATCGCATCCACAGGGTTGTATCGCGAGTATCCCCGGGGATCGGCGGATGCGGAGCGCTCCGAGCGCGCCTGATCGGCGCGGCGGGCTCCGTCCGGCCGGTGCCCTTGCCAGGAGTAGAGATCCCTATGTTGAAGTCCTTGATCGGAAAGGTGTTTGGCACGCGCCATGAGCGTGAGCGCAAGCGCGTCCAGCCAATCCTCGCCGAAATCCACGAGTTCGAGCAGCAGCTCGCCAAGCTGTCCGATGAACAGATTCAGGCCCAGACCGCGAAGTTCCGCGGCATCCTGGCCGAACGCACCGGGCCTATTGAAGCGCGCATCGCAGAACTGAAGGCCGCCAAGCACGACACGGCGGACAGTGCGGAGCGTGAACGCCTCGATGGCGAACTGCAGGGCGTCGATGGACGTGGTGGAGCAGAAGCCGAACTGCGTTCGGCCATTGCCGAAGTCCTTGATGACATCCTGCCCGAGGCGTTTGCCACGGTGCGCGAAGCCGCGCGACGCCTGAAGGGCTCCAAGGTCATGGTGACGGGCCATGAGCTCACGTGGGAGATGGTTCCGTACGACGTGCAGCTCATCGGCGGCATTCAGCTCCATCTCGGTCGCATCGCCGAAATGGCGACCGGTGAAGGCAAGACGCTGGTGGCCACGTTGCCGATGTACCTGAATGCGCTGCCCGGACGTGGTGCACATCTGGTCACGGTGAACAACTACCTCGCCCGGCGTGACTCGCAGTGGATGGCCCACCTCTACGGATGGCTGGGTCTCACGGTGGGATGTCTCGACGACACCGAGCCGGGGTCGTGGGAACGTCGTGCGGTGTACGCGTCCGACATCACGTACGGCACGAACAACGAGTTCGGCTTCGACTACCTGCGCGACAACATGGTGGTGTCGCTCGAGCAGCGTGTGCAGCGTCCGCACATCTTCGCCATCATCGACGAAGTTGACTCCATCCTCATCGACGAAGCGCGTACGCCGCTCATTATCTCGGGCCCGGTGGGGAACGAGAGCGATGGGCAGTATGCCGAGTTCAACACGTCGGTCGAACGTCTGGTGCGTCGCCAGTCGGACCTGGTGAATGCGCTGGTTGCCGAGGGGGAGCGTCAGCTCGAAGCCGGCGACCAGCAGGCGGCGGGGCTGCAGTTCTACAAGGCGCAGATGGGCGGCCCGAAGAACAAGCGCCTCATGAAGGTGCTGCAGGAATCGGGTGTGAAGCAGCTCGTGCAGCGCGTCGAACTCGACGTGATCGCGGATCGCAAGCTGCCGGTGTCGAAGCGCGCCTTCCGCACCATCGAAGACGACCTGTTGTATGTGCTGGACGAGAAGGGGCACACCGTGCACCTCACCGAGCAGGGCCTCGATTGGCTCTCGCCGGATCATCCAGACACGTTCGTGCTGCCCGACATCTCGCTGCTCATCGGCCAGATCGACAAGGATCATGGCCTGAGCCCGACGGAGCGCCTCGAACAGCGCAATCTCGTCGAGCGCGAATACGCGACGAAGAGCGAGCGGCTCAACATCATCCACCAGTTGCTGCGTGCGCACGCGTTGTATGAGCGCGACGTCAACTATGTGGTGCAGGAAGGGCAGGTGCTCATCGTCGACGAGTTCACCGGTCGTACGATGCCGGGCCGTCGCTGGAGCGAAGGCCTGCACCAGGCGGTGGAAGCGAAGGAGCGCGTGCAGGTGAAGGGCGAGACCCAGACGCTCGCGACCATCACCATCCAGAACTACTTCCGTATGTACGAGAAGCTGGCCGGCATGACCGGTACGGCCGAAACGGAGGAGGGTGAGTTCCACCAGATCTATGGGCTGGAAGTGTCGGTGATTCCGACCAACCGGCCCATCCAGCGTGAGGATCGTCAGGACTGGGTGTTCAAGACTCGCCGCGAGAAGTACAACGCGATCGTCGATGAAACGAAGCGTCTGCACGAGCTGGGTTACCCGGTGCTCGTCGGTACGGCGAGCGTGGAAGCCTCCGAAACGCTGGCCCGGTTGTTCGCACGCGCGGGACTCAAGCACAACGTGCTCAACGCCAAGTACCACCAGCGCGAAGCCGAGATCGTCGCGGAAGCTGGTCGCTCCGGCGGCATCACGATCGCGACCAACATGGCCGGCCGTGGTACCGACATCAAGCTTGGACCTGGCACCGTCGAGGCGAAGCCATCGCGGGTGCTCGATGCCGATGGCAAGGAAGTGGACGTCATGGAGATCGGCGGCCTGCACATCATCGGCTCCGAGCGTCACGAGTCGCGCCGCATCGATCGCCAGCTGCGTGGTCGGTCCGGCCGTCAGGGCGACCCGGGTGCGTCGCAGTTCTTCCTGTCGCTCGAAGATGACCTCATGCGTCTCTTCGGGTCCGAGCGCATTGCGCGCCTGATGGATCGCATGGGGGCACAGGATGGTGAGGTGCTCACGCACCCGCTCATCACGCGCTCCATCGAGCAGGCGCAGAAGCGTGTCGAACTCCAGAACTTCCAGTCCCGCAAGCGGCTGCTGGAGTACGATGACGTGATGAACCAGCAGCGTGAGGTGATCTACTCGCTGCGCGCGTTTGCCCTCGAGGGTGGTGAAGAGCTCAAGGGCGAGGCGACGAAGATGCTCGAGCGCGGCGTGCAGCGCCGTGTGGAGCAGGCGTTGGCCACGTTCGACAAGCCCGAAGAGTGGGACTTCGAGTACGTGCAGCAGGACCTGCTGATGCACTACATGCTGCAGGTGCCGGGCTTCGTGCAGCATGATCGTCCGACGTCGGTGGAAGATGCGCAGGCGCTGGCCGTTACGGCCGTGCATGATGCATTCGCGCAGAAGATCGAGAGCCTCGACCAGGTCACCGATGAAAACGGCCAGGGCTTCTCCGGCCGTCTGCTGTCGCTGGTGATGCTGAGCGTGATCGACGAGAAGTGGAAGGATCACCTCTACGATCTCGACCAGTTGCGCGCGTCCATTCACTACCGCTCGTGGGGTCAGAAGGACCCGCTCGTGGAGTACAAGCAGGACGCGTACACCATGTTCGTGGACCTGATGCACGACGTGGCGCACACGTTCACCGAACGGTTCCTCAAGGCCCAGCTGGTGTTCGAGCAGGCACCGGTGGAAACCTTCGAGCCACTCCCGGTGGAAGTCGAGCGGGTGGAAGGCGCGCGTCCGACGCGTCGTTACAACGCGCTCGGCATTCTCGAGGATGTGCCGCCCGAGGAGTTCCTCGAGACCGCCGAAGAATCCGACGAGGTCGAGGACGCGGAGAGTGGTGATACGGGTGGCGAGGCGCGTCTGGTGGCGCGCGGCACGCCGGCCATTGTTGGCGCAGGATCTGTGCGCTCGCTCGAAGCGGGTGGTGGTGCGTTGCCGCCGGGTTGGGAGCTCACGCCGCGCAACAACGCCTGCCCGTGTGGGTCCGGCAAGAAGTTCAAGAAGTGCCACGGCGCGAATCTCTGATTCGTATCCGCATGCGTGATACACGAGCGGGTCGCCAGAACATCTGGCGACCCGCTCGTGCGTTCAGGTTCTTCTCATCTCGCCGTCAGGCGACAATGACATCGGGACAGTTGTGGCACGGATGGGAGCCGGTACCACGCTCGATCTGAATGGTGGGGTGCCGGATACCAAAACGATCCTGCAGTTCATGCGCGACGTCGGCGAGTAACGTGTCGGCGTCGTCGCCGTTGCCGGGCCTGAGCAGGTGCGCCGTGAGCGCGGTATCGGTGGTGCTCATGCCCCAGATGTGCAGGTCGTGCACGCCTGTCACGCCGGGCAGCGACAGGAGATACGCGCGTACCGCCGCCGGATCCACATGGGATGGCACCGCATGCAGTGCGAGGTCCACCGATTCACGCAGCAGTCCCCAAGTGCCGTAGGCGATGAGTACCACCACGACGAGACTGATGGTGGGGTCGATCCACTGCCAGCCGGTGAACGTGATCGTGATACCGGCGATCACCACACCCGCCGATACGGCGGCGTCGGCGAGCATGTGCAGATACGCACCGCGCACATTGAGGTCGGTATCGCGTCCGCCCACAAAGAGCCACGCGGTGAAACCATTCACGAGGATGCCGACCGCAGCCACCCAGGCGACAACTCCACCGGGGACGGGTTCGGGGTTGGCGAAGCGGCCGATGGCTTCCCAGCCGATCGCGCCGATGGCCAGCAGCAAGGCCACGGCATTGCCCAGGGCGGCCAGAATGGTGGAACTCCGATAGCCGTAGGTGCGCCGGGCAGTGGCCGCCCGCTGGGCCAGCGACGCGCCACCCCAGGCGAGCAGCAGGCCGAGCACGTCGCTCAGATTGTGGCCCGCGTCGGCCAGCAGCGCCATGGAGCCGGTGTGCAGGCCGTATCCGGCCTCCAGCGCGATGTAGGCCAGATTCAGCGCGGTGCCGATGGCGAACGCGCGCCCAAACGACGCCGGGGCATGATGGCGCCCATGACCGTGCGCATGACTGTGGGCATGACCGTGCCCGTGGCCGTCGGTATGAGAGTGCGCCATGTCCGAAAGATACGGGCGCAGACCGAAATGGCGGGAGCGGCCCGCCGATGGGGCGTACGAAACCGCCGTACCCAGGCCGGAATGACGCAATCGTCTGACGGCTTGCTGACGGCGAAACGCACCCTGAGCCTGTCCAACGAGCCAGCCGAACTCCGGTGCGGTCAGGTGGGATGGTCAGCGGAGCGGTGGATGGGACGGACCGCACCGGAGGCGGATCTGGACTGAGGGCCACGGGTATATTGTTTCGTATCCTCTTCGGAGCATCCGGCGATGACTTGGCGGCTTGTGTTGGCCTCCGTGGCCTTGATCCCTGCGGCGCTGTCGGCGCAGCCGCGTGGTGGTGACGGTTTTCTGTTTCGCCGACCTGCCGCGACCGTGTCGCTGCGACTCGGCGCGGGACAGCCCAGCGCTTCCAGTGACGTCTTTGACTTCGTGTCGAAAGACCTTACCGTCGGCCGCAGCGACTTCCTTGGCGTGTCATTCATGGCCGACCTGTCGGTGCCTTTGAGCCAGCGTCTCGAGCTGCAGTTCAGCGGCGGGACCAGCGGTCGCCGAGCCAACTCGGAGTACGGCGGATTTGTCGACAACGACGATTTGCCCATTGAACAGTCCACATCGTTTCGCCGTGTGCCACTCGCGGTCGGCCTGAAGTGGAATCTGTTGCCGGCCGGTCGTCAGATCAGCCGGCTCGCGTGGGTACCGTCGCGCTTCGTGCCCTATGTGGCGGCCGGCGGCGGAACGACGTACTACCAGTTCCGCCAATCCGGTGACTTCATCGACTTCGCAGACAGCAGCGTCTTCACGAGCACGCTCAAGTCTTCTGGATGGGGAGCACTGGGCTACGGTGCGGCAGGAGCCACTTTCAATATGAGTCGCTCGGTCGGGCTCATTACCGAAGTGCGCTATGATGTGAGCAATGCCTCGCTGCGAGGGGATTTTCAGAATTTCGATCCCATCTCGCTCTCGGGTGTCGGTGTGACCGCCGGTTTTCAGTTCCGTTTCTGATGTTCGTGTCCCAAGGGGAGGTTCCCATGACGCGTACCCTATCGCATTTCCGTCTCCCGCTCGGCGGGCTGCTATTCACGGCGATCACGGTGTTGACGGCGCCCAGCAGCGGCATGCACGCACAGGCGTCTCAGGCCGTTGATGCACGATTCCAGCCATGGATCGGCTGCTGGCGTACGGTCGACAACACCGATATGCCCAGCCCATCCGGTGCACCGACGCAGGCGTGCGTCGTGCCCTCCACGCGAGTAGCGGGCAGCGTCGACGTCGTGTTGTTCTCCCGCGACTCGCTGCTCTCCCGCAACACGTTGCCCGCGGCTGGTACGGTCACGGACAAAACCGTCGATGATTGCCGCGGCAGCGAGAAGGCCTCGTGGACCAAGGACAACGCACGCCTGATCATGACGGCGGATCTGACGTGCAGCGGAGGTCTCAAGCGCGTTGAGACAGGTATGATGACCATCACGCCAGAAGGCGAGTGGCTCCAGTTGCAGCATCTGCACGTTGGCGGCAACGAAGCCACCACCACGGTGCGGTTTCGCTACAACGAAGGTGCCGCGTGGCCGCAGGGCATCACCTACTCCGGTGCGCGCTCCAACTCGTCTTTGCGGTTGGCGGCGGGAGCGCCGGTGAATGGTGATCAGGTGCTGGATGTTGCGGCGCAGACGCCGACCGGGCTCACCGAGGCGTGGCTGGCGGAACTGGGCTCGGGATTCGATCTCGATGGCAAGGCGCTGGCCCGACTTGCCGATCGTGGGATGCCGCCACGCGTCATCGACATGATGATCGCGCTGTCCAATCCGCAGGCGTTCTCGGTGCGGCCCAATGACGCGATGGCGCGCCGCGGTATCGCGGCGAACGCGATCTCTGAGGTGCCGCCCACTGTGACGGCGTCCAACAATCGCATGGGTCGATGCAGTTTTTACGATGACTTCTGCTACGGCCCGCGCGGTATGGGCGCCTGGGGTTTTGGTTGGCAGTATGGCATGGGCGCGTGGGATCCATTCAACCCATGGTTCGGCATGAACAGCTGGCGCTTGGCCAATCGTTTCGGAGCCTATCCCTACAACATGGGCTTTGGTGGCCCGTGGGGTGGTGGCCCGTGGGGCGGTGGCGGCATCTACTATGGCGGAGGACCGATCATCGTCGTAGGGCCGCCCAGTGAGCCCCAGCCACAGGGACGCGCCATTCGGGGCCGAGGCTACACCCGTAGTGGTGGTTCTGGCGGTGGGGAGCCCGCTACCCCGCGCTCCGGCATGTCTGGTGGCAGCTCCGGCGGCAGTTCGTCGGGCAGCGCCGGATCGTCGGGAGGCTCGTCATCAGGTAGCGGCTCAGGCCGCACCGCCAAGCCGCGCCCTCCTGGCGGCATGTGAGCGGCAACGGATCGCCATCAGCATGACCTACCGCGCGGCGGCCTCACATGGCCGCCGCGTGTGTTTCACGCCCTACCTCCACCACCGCTTCCGCGAACTCGTCGATGTCTTGCAGTGTGGTGCGATGGTTCACGTGCGCAACCCGCAATGCGAAGCGACCGTGAATGATCGTCGATGATGGCGTGGCAATCCCGCGCTCCTGAAGGCGTTGCAGAATTTCGGTGTTGAGCGCGTCGAGCGCCGCGTCGCTCAGCGTTGCGCCGGCCGGGCAATAGCGAAAGCAGACGACATTGAGTGGCGCTGGGGCCAGTCGCTCCAATTCATCATGACTGTCGATGTGCGCAACGAGACGTTGCACCTGGCGCACGTTCTGTTCGATGATGCGTCCGAACTTGTCCACACCATCCGCCTGCAACTGCATCCACACCTTGAGTGCCTTGAAGCCGCGCGTGAGATCGAGACCACGGTCGTTGAAACGCTGGCCACCCGCACTCACGCCCCGGGACATGGCGCCGAGATAGGCAGCCTGCTGCCGAAAGGCCGCCTCGTGCAGCGCTGGGTCACGCACCAGCACGCAGGCGCACTCGAACGGCATCGAGCCCCACTTGTGCAGGTCGAAGCCCAGCGAGTCGGCGCGCTCCATGCCGCGTAGGCGATCACGCAGTGAAGGAGCGAGGGCGAGCAGGGCACCAAAGGCCCCGTCTACGTGGAACCAGAGGGACTCGCGAGCGGCGATGTCGGCGAGTGTCTGCAAGTCGTCGATCGCACCCGTGTTCACTGTGCCCGCCGTTCCCACGATGGCGAACGGCTGCAGTCCCGCCGCGCGATCGGCCGCGATGCACGCCTCAAGCGCATCGATACGCACGGTGAAGTCGTCGTGCACAGGGACCTGCCGGAAGGCGCGCCGTCCAAGTCCCAACCATTCGGCGGCCTTGTAGGCCCAACCGTGCGTCTCCGAAGAGCCGTAGAAGACGAGCGGCGCTTGTCGTGTCTCGCCGGGCCACGCCTGTACGCCCAGCGACCGCACGTCGTGCTCCGCTTTCAGCGCACCCGCGTATCGCGCCGCGGCCAGTCCATGCACGTTGGCCATGGTCCCTCCGGTCACGAACAACCCGCTCGCACCGGGTATGCCCATCCACTCCGCTAACCAGCCGATGACCTGTTGCTCCACCAGGGCGGGTGCCTGGTTGAACCCTGCCAGGTGCGGATTCATGCCCGATGCAATCATGTCGGCCAGCATGGCGAGCGGCGTGCCGTTGCCCTGTACCCAGCCAAAAAATCGGGGGTGCCAATTGCCGTTGCCGTAGGGCAGCACGTGCGAGCGGAAGCGGTCGTAGACCGCGTCTGCGCCCATACCGGCGCGAGGCCCCTCCTCGGAAAACACGGGCAGCTTGTCGGCGGGTAGCGGCCGCCAGGCCGGCGTGTGTGGCAGTGCGCGCTGTGCGTCGAGCAGCTCATCGAGCATGCGATGGCCGAGGGCGCGCAGTTGTTCCCACTCTTGGTCGGTGGTGGGATCGAATGATTCGTGCGTCGTGGCGGGGGATGTCGGCATGTCTGAACAAAGTGACGGCGTGCCGAGAAGCGACAGGGGCGCGGCACGGGTGAAGCGACGAAGTGTGCGGAGAAATGTGCCCACCTGCAGCACGCTGGTACCGGCATTCGCGGTCGTGCACCGCATAGTGGGGGCACCCACCCGATCGCCTGCCTCAACACGGAGAAACCGCATGACCGAATCGTCACCCGCTGTTCAGCCCATGACGGGACTACGCATCAAGGAGCTCCCGGCCAGTGAGCGGCCGCGCGAACGGTTGCGATCGCTTGGCTCTCAGGCGCTCAGTACCACTGAGCTGATTGCCACGCTGTTGGGCTCGGGCCAGCAGGGTACGTCCGCCGTAGCGTGCGCGCAGGTGGTGTTCGAGCAGTGCGGCGGGTCATTGGGGCGCCTGGCCGCGATGCCTCTGGCGGCTCTGACACGGGTGCGTGGCGTAGGGGTGGCGCGGGCGACCGCCATCCACGCCGCGCTCGAACTGGGTCGCAGGATGGCCGGCGAGGCGCGCGAGGCAGGGATGCCACTTCGCGGACCGCGTGATGTCGCCGCCGCCTTTGCGCCGCGTCTCCAGGATGCCCCGGTGGAGGAGTTCCATGTGGCCATTCTGGACGCGCAGCACCGTCTCGAGCGGGACATCCTGATCACCCGAGGACTGCTCAATTCCTCGCTGGTCCACCCGCGGGAGGTGTTCCGGGAGGCGATCGCCGAGCGGGCGGCGGCGGTGATCCTGGTGCACAATCACCCCAGTGGTGACCCCACGCCAAGTGCCGAGGATCGGGCGGTGACCGAGCAGCTGGTGGCCGCAGGTCGGCTGCTGGACATCCCCGTGCATGACCACATCATCGTCGGCCGCGGCCGCTATGTGAGCTTCGCAGAGGCCGGTTTGCTGTAGTTGGGTGCCGGCCAGTCGACGATCCGGGACTGTCGGTCGGGGTATTGATGGTACGTGCCGCTCTCTGGGGGCACGATCTGCAGGAAATGACGGCCGGCTCGTATTTTCCGAAAGGCTGGCCGGATGACACCGGGGCAGTGGCACGAGCGCGGATCGGCGCCGTGTGCACGAACCCCTAGAGAAGACCGAGGCGTTGTGACGACGATCGCGCTGCACGAGATGATTCCAGGATTCGGGCCGGGCGCCGAAGGGGCGTATGATCGGCTCGACCATGACCTGCTCGTGCGCGCGTACAAGTATTCCGACGCGGCGCATGCGGGGCAGGTGCGTCACTCGGGTGAACCGTATGTGTCGCATTGCATCGAAGTGGCGCGCATCCTGGCCGACCTGCAGCTCGACACGGCGACGGTCACGTCCGGGCTGCTGCATGACATCGTCGAAGACACCGACATCACCGTCGAGGATATCGAGCGGGAGTTTGGCAGTGAGATTGCGCAGATTGTCGATGGCCTGACGAAGATTGCGAATCTGCCGATGTCGTCGCGTGAAGAGCGGCAGGTGGAGAACTATCGCAAGCTGCTGCTCTCGATCGCGAAGGATGCACGTGTCATCCTGATCAAGTTGGCCGATCGCTTGCACAACATGCGCACGCTCGATTGGCTGGCGCCGGAGAAGCGTCGCCGGATCGCCCAGGAGACACGCGACCTGTACGCGCCGCTCGCCCACCGCTTCGGTATGGCGAAGGTGCGCTGGGAACTGGAGGATCTGGCGTTCAAGCATCTCGAGCCCGAGGCCTACAAGACGCTCGCGAAACTCGTTGCCGCCAAGCGTGGCGAACGCGAAGAGCTCATTGCGCAGATGCGCGAGCCGCTCGAGAAGCGTCTGACCGACGCCGGCATCGCCGACGTGGAAGTGACCGGCCGTCCGAAGCACCTGTGGTCGATCTACAAGAAAATGCAGCAGCGTGATCGTCCCTACGAAGACATCTACGACCTGCTCGCCATTCGCGTGATCGTGCCCAATGTGCTCGAATGCTATCACGCACTGGGCGTGATTCACGACGGCTGGACACCAGTGCAGGAGCGCATCAAGGACTACATCGCGCAGCCGAAATCGAACGGCTATCAGTCACTGCACACGACGGTGTTTGGTCCGGGGCGTCAGCTCTTTGAGATTCAGATCCGCACGCGCGACATGCATCGCACGGCGGACTTCGGTATCGCGGCGCATTGGCTGTACAAGGAGAACTCCAAGAACGCCGACGAGCTCGATCGACACCTTGCCTGGTTCCGTCAGGTGCTCGAGCTGCAGCTCGATGCGGAAACCCCGGGCGAGTTTCTCGAGTTCCTCAAGCTCGACCTGTATCAGGACGAGATCTTCGTGTTCACGCCCACGGGCGATGTAATCCAGTTGCCGAAGGGCGCGACACCGTTGGACTTCGCGTTCGCGGTGCACTCCCAGGTTGGTGCGCGGTGCGCCGGCGCGAAGGTGAACGGCCGCATCGCGCCCCTGTCGCGGGAGCTCAAGAATTCGGAAACGGTGGAAATCCTCACCAATCCGAATGCCAAGCCCAGTCGTGACTGGTTGTCGCACGTGCGCACGGGCAAGGCGCGCCACAAGATCCGTCAACTGTTGCGCCTCGAAGAACGCTCGTCGGCCATGCGCTTGGGTCGCGAGATTCTCGAGCGCGAGCTGCGTCGCCGTCGGCTGCCCAAAGTGGACGATGACAAACTGCAGCCCATTGCCAAGCAGCTGAAGCTCAAGGATACCACGCATCTCATCGCGTCGGTGGGCGCCGGGGACCTGCACGTGTTGCAGGTGCTCAAAGCGCTGCACCCGGACCTCGATACCTCACCGCCGGAGCCCGAGAAGGTCAGCACCTTCGAGCGCATCGTCGACCGGGTGCGTGGCACAGGCAAGGGCATCCGCATTCAGGGCGCCGATGGCCTGCTGGTGCGCTACTCGCAATGTTGTCAGCCGGTGCCGGGTGACCGCGTCGTGGGCTACGTGACGCGCGGCCGTGGTGTGAGCATCCATCGCGGCGATTGCCCGAACCTGCTGCTCCTCGCGCATGAACCGGAGCGGCGCCTCGAGATTGATTGGCAGGAAATGGCCGGGGAACGCTTCGTGGTGCGCCTGGCGATGGAAGGCACGGACCGACGCGGCCTCTATGCGGACGTGGCAGCGGCAGTGAGCGCCACGGGCACCGACATCAAGAGCCTCGAGCTCAAGACGACTGACGGGCGCGTCACGGGAGCTGCCATGGTGGAGGTCGAGAACCTCGCGCATCTCGAGCGCATCATCAAGGCGGCGCGACGCGTGAAGGGAATCGCGGTGGTGAGTCGACGGGAGAAGATCACCGCAGACGACTGAACAAACGGCGCCGCTCCCACACTGAGGAGCGGCGCCGTTCATTGTCAGCGCGACATTGAGACAGGCAGCGTCAGCCCGTCGATGCCAACGCGCGCTTGCGGGCCGGTGCCTGTGTCGATGCCTTGGGCGCAACCACGCCGGAGAGGGTCTGCGCGATGCTGCGGCGTTCCCGTACCGGAAAATTCGGCTGCTCGTGGGGAATGCGACGCGCCATCGTGCGCGCACCGCCCTTGGAATCCTGCACCAGGAAGCAGCGCACCAGGTCACGCATCGTGGCCGCCTGCGCGTCCAGTTCATCGGCGGCCGTAGCAGATTCTTCCGCCGAAGCGGCTGCGGCCTGTGTCTGCTCACTCACGCGGGCCACGGCTTCGTTGACCTGCACGATCTGGTCACGCTGTACGCGGCAATCGTCGGCGACCTTCTCCACCAGTGTCGCGACGCGATTGGCGTCGCCATCGATCACATCGAGCTGCGAACGCACATGTTCGCTGATCATGTTGCTCTCGCGCGTGGTGGTCACCGTCTCGTCGATGAGCGTGGCCGTTTCGCGCGCCGCCGATGCCGCACGAATGGACAGCTGGCGCACTTCGCCGGCAACCACCGCAAAGCCACGCCCTGCGTCACCCGCTCGCGCGGCTTCCACTGCAGCGTTCAGCGCCAGCAGGTTGGTCTGGAACGCGATTTCGTCGATGGTCTTCACAATCTGCGCCGTGCGCTCGGCCGAACCACGCATGCGGGTCATCGCCTCCGACAGCTCGCGCATCGAGCGCGTGCCTTCGGTGAGGCGCTCGCGCATGGCGACCGACAGCTCACGCGTCTGACCCAGCGTATCGGCCGTGCGAATGGTCGCATCGGTCTGGGCGCGCATCGCACGGGTGATGCCGTCAATGGACTCGGCCTGGTTCGCCACCGTGCCGGCCATCTCCTGTCCACCGTTGTTCACCTGATACGACGCACTCGCGATCTGTTCGGCGGCGACTTCCACCTTGCAGAGCGCTTCGGAGACGTTCACGACGGCGACGTTGATGGCCGTGGCCAGGCGGGCATGATCACCCGGGAATTCTCCAGCGACGCGCACGGACAAATCGCGCTCGGCCACACGTTCCAGCACGGCGAGTGCGGCCACAACGGGCTCACGCGCCGCATCCTGAGCCTGATTGAAATCCGAGAGCAACTGCGCGAAGGCACCGGAGAACCGATCACTGTCGGCGCGCGCGCTCGTATCGCCAAGGCGTGCACGACCCACCACACGATCGGTTTCTGCCAGCAGGGCGCGAAGCGTGGTCACCGCGCGGCCGTACGAGTGAATGCCCGCCTGCGCACGCGTGATGGTCGCATTGAGTTCTGCCGCCACTGCGGCGATTTCATCGCCACCGGCGATGTCCACCGGTGTGGTGCGCGCAACTACTTCTTCATCGAGATTGCCGGCAGCGAGCGCCGATGTGGCGGATTCCAGTCCGGCCATGCAGTGCCGCTGCAGCGAGGTGAGTCGGTCACGCACCTGTGCCAGCGACGTGCTCACACGCCCGATGACCAGGCTGGCCAGTGTAGCGGCTGCGCAGATACCGAAGAACAGAGTGGCCAACGCGAGCCAGAAGCTGCGCGTGACTTGCGCGTCGGCGGCGGTGGCCAGCGCGACGGCGGCATGCGCCTGTCGATCCGTCACGACGGTGAGCGAAGAATCCACGCCGAGCATCGCACGAAGGAGCGGACCATGCAGGATGCCGATGGCCTCCTGCTGCTGTCCCTGTGCCATCCGATCCATCATGGCAGCGAGTGACGGCTGGGCGGCCGACCAGCGCTGATAGAACGTGTCGAGCACGGCGCGATCCTGAGGAGCGGTCATCGTCACGGCGACCGTGCGATACAGCGAGTCGACGCGCACGATGCTGCGTACGAGCGTCGCGCGCGCTTCCGTCTGCCGTGTGGTGTCATAGGCGAGGTCGCGATACGCCGCGCGCACGCGTTGCACTTCACCCTGCAGGTGTCCCGATGCCGCGAGTGGCAAGATGACCTGCGATTCCAACGCCCGCGCCTCGCTGGCGATTCCCTTGAGGGCGAACAGCGAGACCAGCGTGGCCCCCGCGCCGGCGGCGATGCCGAGCCCGAGCGTGCGCCAGAGCTGACCGCGGAGTGGAAGGTGCGTGAACCATCGGGCAATCGCGTGCATCGTACCTCTTCGTACGGAGAAGGATGGCCAGCCGTAACAATGCGGTGACCAGGAGTGGCATTTGAGATGTTGGCCTGCCGATGTTAGGCGAGACCTGTCAGCCCGAGTATCGGCGCTGCCGGCAGTCCTCTGAAGTCGGGCGGGGAAGAATTTTGTCCCGATTCGGAAGTCCCGAATAAATGCCGACATTGTGCTATATTGCAGGAATGACTGCGCCGTTTCGTTTGCAAGCCCCGTACGCGCCCGCCGGCGACCAGCCGCGCGCCATCGTCGAGCTGTCTTCCGGATTGCATCGCGGAGACCGAATCCAGACCCTGCTGGGTGTGACCGGTTCGGGGAAGACGATGACCATGGCCAACGTCATCGCCGACTGGGGGCGGCCAACGCTGGTGCTTTCGCACAACAAAACGCTGGCCGCACAGTTGTACGGGGAGCTCAAGTCGTTCTTCCCGAACAACGCGGTCGAGTACTTCATTTCGTACTACGACTATTACCAGCCGGAGGCCTATGTGCCTTCGAGCGACACGTACATCGAGAAGGACGCCAGCATCAATGAGGACATCGACCGGCTGCGCCTGCGCGCTACGTCGTCCCTCATGGAGCGCGATGATGTCGTGATCGTCTCGACGGTGTCAGCGATCTACGGTCTTGGTGACCCGGTGCAGTATCGCGAGCGCATGGTGGCGCTGGCGCGTGGGCAGAAGATCGCGCGCGACGACATTCTCCGGGCGTTGGTCGGCATTCAGTATCTGCGCAATGATGTCGCGTTCGACCGCGGCACCTTCCGGGTGCGCGGTGACACCGTGGAAATCCTGCCTGCGTACGAAGAGCAGGCGGTGCGCATCGAGTTGTGGGGGGATGAGATCGAGCGGATCTCCAAGATCGATCCGGTCACGGGTGAGACCATCGCCGCCCTCGAACGTATGGCCATCTATCCGGCCAAGCACTTCATCACGAACCGGCCCACCATCGAGCGTGCCTCGAAGGCCATTCGCGATGAACTGGCCACCCGGCTGGCCGAGTTGCGCATGCAGGGCAAGTTGCTCGAGGCGCAACGTCTGGAGCAGCGCACGCAGTTCGATCTCGAAATGCTGATGGAGATCGGGACATGTGCCGGCATCGAAAACTACTCGCGGCACATCAGTGGACGCGAAGCTGGTGAACGCCCGGCCTGTTTGCTCGACTACTTCCCCGATGACTATCTCGTGGTGGTCGACGAGTCGCATGTCACGCTGCCGCAGATTCGCGCGATGTACAACGGGGACCGGGCACGCAAGCTGACGCTGGTGGACTACGGCTTTCGTTTGCCGAGTGCACTCGACAACCGCCCGTTGGTGTTCGATGAGTTCATGTCACTGGTGCCGCGTCTCGTGAACGTGTCGGCGACGCCAGGTGAACTTGAGCTGCAGCTGTCCGAAGGTGTGGTGGTGGAGCAGGTCATCCGGCCCACCGGATTGCTCGATCCCATCCTCGAGGTGCGCCCGGTGAAGGGGCAGGTGGATGATCTCCTGCACGAGATTCGAGCGCGCGAGCGTCGCGGGGAGCGGGTGCTCGTCACCACGCTCACCAAACGTATGTCGGAAGACCTCACGGACTACCTGCAGCAGATGGGCGTACGGGTGCGCTACATGCACTCGGATATCGACGCCATCGAACGCATGGAAATCATCCGCGGTCTGCGGCTCGGCGAGTTCGACGTACTGGTGGGTATCAACCTGTTGCGCGAAGGATTGGACATGCCTGAAGTCTCCCTGGTGGCCATTCTCGATGCCGACCAGGAAGGTTTCCTGCGCAGTGATCGCTCGCTGATCCAGACTATCGGCCGCGCGGCGCGCAATCTGCATGGCATGGCCATTCTGTATGCCGATCGTATCACGGGATCGATGCAGCGCGCGATGGACGAAACGACACGCCGTCGAAACATCCAGCGGGAGCACAACGAAGCCAACGGCATTGTGCCGAAGGGCGTGATGAAGAGCGTCGATGAAGTCCGCTTCATCACACGTGTCGCCGATGCCCGTGTGGAACGCGAAGGAGAGGCGCCGGCACCTCGTCGCCTGGCCAGCGAGGCGGCGCCGCGTAGTCGCGAGGAACTGGAGACGCTGGTGGGTGAGTTGGAGGTCGCGATGCGCGAGGCCGCGGTGGCACTCGACTTCGAGGCAGCGGCGCGTCTTCGCGATCAACTGTTCGAAGTGCGCACTGCACTGGGACAGGCGCCCGCTCAGGCGCGTGGCAATGCGCAGGCGCCGAAGCGTCCGCCTGGCAGTGCACCGCAGCGTCGTGCCGGAGGCCGTCGTGGTCGCTGATTCGCTGGCGCACCTGCTGGGGCGTGGCGCACCGCGCAATCCCGATCGCGACTCCCTCGATGCGTGGGGCAAGGCCCTCGGCGCTGCGCTGCCACGACCAACCGTCATCACGCTCGAAGGAGATCTGGGCACGGGCAAGACCACGCTTGCCCGCGCGCTGTGTGCGGGGCTGGGGGTGCTCGCCCTCGACGCCGTGACCAGTCCGACGTTCTCGCTGGTGCAACAGTACGACGCGCCCCGCGGACCGATCGTGCACGCTGACTTGTATCGACTGAAAGGGCCGGCGGACCTCGAGGCGCTGGGTTGGGATGAACTCGTCGATCAGTCGCCGGTCTTGCTGGTGGAGTGGCCCGACCGCGCTGCCAACATGCTGCCGGCCGATGCCATCGGCATCACACTCGCACACGATCCCGAACATCCCGAACGTCGGCTGCTCAAGGTGCACGTGCCGCGCGCCGGGGCCGCCAGATAGGCGGCGGCTGTTGGGTCGGGCGGCTGTAACCGATCTGCTGGTCCATCGTCCTGCACAGGTAAGCTCCGCATCGCGCGGGGGATCGTGTGTTTCCTCCTGTCTGGAACGGTCGACGTTGGACGCTGTCGTGCAGCCGCTGTCATTGGCTTCCCCTTCGCCACGCGTGACGGTGCGCCTGGCCGAAGTGATTTCGGCGCTTACGTATGCGCTCGACCTCACCGAAGGTCAGCGCCCGGGGCACACACTGCGCACGACGCTCATTGCGATGCGCCTGAGTGAAGACCTTGGGCTCGACAGTGAATCGCGGGCGGCGTTGTACTACGCCTCGCTGCTCAAGGACTCCGGGTGTTCGAGCAATGCCGCGCGCATGTCAGCGCTGTTCGGAAGCGATGATCAGGCGCTCAAGCGTAGCATGCGGCTGGTCGACTGGCACGATCGCTGGCGTCTCGCGATGCGTACCGCCAAGAGCTGCGGGATTGGTCTCGACCCCATTTCACGCATCAAGCACTTCCTGCAGGTGGCGCGCACGCCCTCGCTCACGCGCGAGATCATTCAGACTCGCTGCGAACGCGGGGCGCAGATTGCGACGGTGTTGGGATTTCCGTCCGCCACCGGCGAGGCGATCCTGCACGTGGATGAACATTGGTGCGGCCTTGGGCATCCGGTGGGGCTGGCGGGGAATGAGATCCCGCTGCTCTCGCGTGTCCTGTTGTTGGCGCAGACGTTCGAGGCATACTGGATCGAACATGGGCTTCGTGCCGCCACGGAGATGGCGCGGGCGCGTCGTGGCACCTGGTTCGACCCGGCACTGGTCGATCGTGTGCTCGCCTGGCACACCGACAAGACGTGGTGGGACAAGCTCACTGACATGGTGCACCTGGAAGAGCAGGTGGTAGCGCTCGAACCCGGCATGACCCCCATGGTGGCGACGCCAGAACGACTCGATCGTATCGCGTTTGCGTTCGCGGCGGTGATCGATGCGAAGACGCCGTACACGGCACGCCATTCCACCAATGTCGCCCGCTATGCCGTGAGCATCATGGGCGAGATCGGCGCGGACGCGCAGACCTATCGTGATGTGCTGCGCGCGGGCCTGCTCCACGACATCGGCAAGCTGGGGGTGTCCAACCGCATTCTCGACAAGCCGGCCAAGCTCACCGACGACGAATTTCGCGAGGTGCGCAAGCACCCCACGTGGACGCTGGAGATTTTGCGCCATGTGCAGGCCTTCGAACATTTCGCCGACGCCGCCGCGCAACATCACGAACGTCTCGACGGTCGTGGGTACCCGTTCCGACTGGGCGGTGAGCAGATCGGTACCATGGCGCGCGTGCTGGCAGTGGCTGACGTCTACGAGGCCCTGACCGCCAACCGTCCGTACCGGGAGGGGCTCGCCGTCCCCAAGGTGGTCGACATCATGTCGCGTGATCGCGGAACGGCGTTTGATCCCCATGTGTTGGACGCCGCGGTCGCACTGGCCGAAAACGGGATTCTCGCGGAGCTGGCAGAGGTGACCGAAAATGGCTTCGAGGAACTGCAGCGGCGCGGAGCACCGGCACCGGTCGTGCTGCTCTCCAACGCCGCCTGATTCGAGCGGGCTGCGCGGAGGTCACGTCAGGAGACCGGACAGTCGCGCAGTGGAGCGTGGCGGTTAAACTGCGGGATGCCCACGCCATCCTCTCTCACGCGGCCGCTGACCGGCCTCACGCTGGTCATCGAGGCCTCCACCGCCGCTGGCGGTGTGGCGCTGCTCAATGGGGAGCGCGTGGTGGCGGAGCGGGCGGTGCCGATGGGCGCAGGTTATAGCGATGGCCTCTTCCCGGGCATTCAGCAGCTGTTGGCCGAGGCCGGTGTAGTGGCCGGCGATGTGGAGGCCCTGGTCTGCGGCGCCGGACCCGGCAGCTTCACCTCACTCCGAATTGCCGCCTCGCTGGCGAAGGGTCTGGCCTATGGACTGGGCCGTCCACTCTATGCCGTGCCGTCGATGCTGCTGGCCGCGGCCTCGTTGGACGATTCGGTGACCGGTGAACTCGTGCTGCACGCTGACGCGCTGCGTGGTGAGCGTTACGTGCAGCCGGTACATCGCGACGCCGCGGGACGGGTGATCGCTGCCGGGCCCGCCGTGCGCATTCCGGCCGAAGAGTTGCTGAATCAATCCTCTGCGCTTCAGCGCGTGGCGCTGCTCAAGACGCCGGATGAACTGCCGGGTGTCGCGGTGGTAGCTCCCCGTGCGGCAATGGCCACTCGTGTGGACGGGGCCTGGCGTGAGGAACCGGTGGATCTGGCGACGTGGGAGCCGCAGTATGGCCGACTGGCGGAGGCACAGGTGAAGTGGGAGGCCTCTCACGGACGGGCCCTGCCGGACGCGCCATTGGCTGCAGGCTGACCCGTGGAAGCGATATCCGCATCTGGGGAAGCCTTCCGGCGCCAACCGTTGCCGGCCGGTGTGCAACTGCGGCCCATGACACAGGCCGACGTGGAGAGCGTCGCGTCCATCGAGGCACAGGCCTTCAGCGATCCCTGGCCGGCCAATGCCTTCGCGATGCTGCTGCGCCGGTCGCACGCACGCCTACAGCTCGCGGTGAATGCCGAGGGGCACATCGTGGGGTACTGCGTGTTGCTCATCGCCCTCGATGAACGCGAGATCGCCAATATCTGCGTCGCCCCTGACGCGCGAGGCCAGGGCATCGCCGGGCTGCTCCTCGACGAGGCCTTGTCGTCGGCGGACGACACACTGGCCTTCGCGGTCTTTCTCGAAGTGCGCGAGTCGAATACGCCGGCCCGGCGACTGTACGCGTCCCGCGGATTCCGGATGGTTGGCCGCCGTCGTGGGTACTATCAGCATCCGGACGAGGACGCCCTCGTGCTCCGCCGCGACCGTCCCACGCGTACGCCGGAACCGGGCTGAGCCGGTCTTCAGGGCTTCCCTTACACCCGGGGAGTCGATGCGATACCGTGGTGCGTAAGAAAGAACATGGTGGCGGATTTCCGGGTAATTGGTTCCGCCAAAGACTTCTACTCTTGTGATCACTGAGGCCGGGGGGTCCCGGATCCTCTATCAGCAGGGCTGGTGGGTTCCACCGTTCCCGTTTTCCAAACGCATCGCGCGTCGCGCGCGAGGAGGCATCGTGAGTCGCAGCCTGAACAAGGTCATCCTGATCGGCAATGTCGGGGGAGACCCCGAAGTGCGCACGGTCGGCACGGGCGGCCGCGTCGCCCAGTTTTCGCTGGCCACCGGCCGCAACTGGACTGATCAGAGCGGCAACAAGCAGGAGAAGACCGAGTGGCATCGCTGTGTGGTCTGGAACAACTCGCGCGGCTCCGGCCTGGCTGACGTGGTGGAGAAGTACGTGCGCAAGGGCGAGAAGATCTACGTCGAGGGCGAGATCGAGTACCGCCAGTGGCAGGACAAGGAC